>JAHRVZ010000007.1 GCA_019090405.1 Paracoccaceae bacterium | reverse complement strand
TGGGTGCTGCGTACTTCTGTACGGGTCATGCCAAGGGACGCATCGGTTAGTTCCGAAACATGCGCTGGTTCGATCGGTTTGGTGAAACTGGGCCAGCCACAGCCGCTTTCGTATTTATGTGCTGACGCAAACAGTGGCTCTCCTGAGACGATATCGACATAAATTCCGGCTTCGGTGGTGGTTAGGTGCATGCCAGTTCCGGGGCGTTCGGTGCCGTTTTGTTGGGTGACGCGGTGCTGCTCTGGCGACAGGCGGGCGATGGCGTCGGGGTCTTTGGTGTATCGGGTCATAATGTCCTCGCGCGGTGGGTCTGAACAGTAGATCGGTTGGTATTGCGAAAATCAAAGAGTTATTTCAAAGCGGTCGCGAATGTGTGAAAGGAGATTTTATTTTATTTGCCGCGAAAGTTGCACTGCAAGGATGCCGGATGTGACGATCAACAGGCCAACAACGTCCAGCAAACCCAACCTTTCTCCTAACAGGACCGCAGCGATTACTACACCAAACACGGGGTTGAGAAAATGAAAGGTCGCCGCACGGATCGGGCCGATACGGTTTAGCAGAACGAACCAGATCAGCGTTGCAGCAAGACCGGGGATCAGCGTTGTGTAAGCAAATGCAAGGGCCAGTGGCAGGGTTGGGTTGATAGTGATGGTTTCAAAAACCGGGGCGGCGGCGAACAGGATAGCCGAGCCGACAAGCATCTGCAGGCCAACAATCATCATGAAATTGCCACCCGAAGTGGCACCGCGTACTGCGAGTGTGGCAAATGTCAGAGCAAGAACACCTAAGCCGCAAAGCGCGACGCCAAAAAGATCAACGCCGGCGCTGATGCGCGAACCCATGATGATCGTCACTCCGATAACTCCGCCAAGCAGGCCAATAATTCCCATTGGCTTTAGGCGCTCGCCAAACAACAGCCAACTGGCCAATGCGACCAGCAAGGGCATGGTGGACGCGATGATCGCGGCAAGCGAGGCCTGAACCGTTTGCATGGCGTAAAAATTCAGGCCCAGATACAGCGCGTTCTGGCAGACGCCAAACAGGATGGTGGCGTACCATTGCGATCGTGTCAGCCGCCAGCTTTGTTTCATGAAACGCGCGATGGCGACGCCGATCAGACCTGAAATCAGGAACCGCAAGGCAAGGGAAAACAAAGGCGAGGCATCGGCAACAATGATCCGTGCCGAGGTGAATGCCGATGACCACATCAGGGCGAAAATTACGCCCATGAACAACGCACGTTTGTCCATTCTGTCGGTATTTGGGTCAGTCATGCAGTCAGGGCCGCAGGATCATCGGCGCGGAAAAACACGCCACCAATACCGATTGCTTTTGTCATGTTGACCTCCTGAACTCTGGCCAACGAAAAAGGGCCACCCGTTGGGGTGACCCTTTCCTAATTCTTTGCAAGGTGCAAGATCAGCCGTTAACGCTGTCTTTGAGTGCTTTGGCGATGGTCATTTTGACGACCTTGTCGGCGTCTTTCTTGAACTGCTCGCCAGTGGCAGGGTTGCGTACCATCCGCTCGGGGCGTTCGCGGCAATAAATTTTGCCAACACCTGGAAGCGTGACAGCGCCGCCCGCCGATACTTCGCGAGTGATCAAACCGCAGATTGCTTCCAGAGAGGCAGCAGCGGATTTCTTGTCTGTATCCATATCTTCGGCCAGCGCGGCAACGAGCTGGGTCTTAGTCATTGGTTTTGCCATTTTAGGTCTCCTTTACTGCCCGATGTCTTGGGCCTCATGCCGGGATAGTAACGGGATATTGTGTAAGAACACAACGAATAGTGGCATTGAAAACAGCCAAAGTCGCGATTTTTTGCCTATTTTGTTGCTTTAAAGGAAGGCGGTCTCGTCAAACGAGCGTAATTTCCGGCTATGCAGGCGTTCCAGCGGCATACCGCGCAGCATTTCCATTGCTCGAATGCCGATGTTCAGATGACGCGAAACCTGTGTTGTATAGAAATCTGACGCCATTCCGGGCAGTTTCAATTCACCGTGCAATGGTTTGTCTGACACACACAGCAAGGTGCCGTAAGGCACACGAAACCGATAGCCATTGGCCGCAATTGTGGCGCTTTCCATGTCCAGCGCAATGGCGCGCGATTGCGACAGGCGCTGAACCGGCCCGGATTGGTCGCGCAGTTCCCAATTGCGGTTGTCGATGGTGGCAACTGTGCCGGTCCGCATGATGCGTTTCAGGTCGAACCCTTCCAACCTGGTCACTTCGGCTACGGCGTGCTCTAGTGCGATCTGAATCTCTGCCAGTGCCGGAATTGGTGTCCAGACCGGTAGATCGTCGTCCAGCACATGGTCTTCGCGCAAATAGGCGTGGGCGAGAACAAAATCGCCCAACGCCTGCGTATTTCGCAGACCAGCGCAATGGCCAACCATCAGCCAGGCATGTGGACGTAACACGGCAATGTGGTCGGTGGCGGTTTTGGCGTTGGACGGGCCTACTCCGATATTGACCAGCGTGATGCCTGAACCATCTGCACGTTTCAGATGATACGTCGGCATCTGTGGCAGCTTTAATGGCGTTTCAATTGGTGTTTCCGGATCGGTGATTTCAACATTTCCGGTACTGACAAAGCTGTTATAGCCCGAATTTGGATCGGCCAGCTGGCTGCGCGCGTACGCCTCAAATTCGGAAACGTAGAATTGGTAGTTGGTAAACAGAACGTGGTTCTGAAAATGGCCCGGGTCCGTGGCAGTATAATGCGATAGCCGAGCCAGCGAATAATCAATGCGCTGGGCGGTGAACAATGCCAGTGCTCCGGTGTTATCTTCGCTGGTGTAGGTACCGTTTACGATGTCATCATTGGTCGTAGACAGATCGGGAACGTCAAATACATCCCGCAAAATAAAGTCAGTAGCCCCTTCTTGTGGCACGGTAATGTCTGGATTTCCGGTCATGGCAAAATGCACGGGCATCGGCGTTTGGGACACGCCAATAGTTACCGGCTGGCCATGATTGCGGATCAGCAAAGCGATCTGTTGCGTCAGGTACGAACGAAACAGGTCTGGTCGGGTCACAGTGGTGGCGTAGGTTCCCGGAAGAGCCACATGGCCAAAACTCAGGCGGGTATCGACATGTGCAAAGCTATGAGTGGTGACGCGAATTTCCGGGTAATAGGCCCGGATGTGACCCTTGGGGGGGCCGTTTTGCATAACTTTAACGAATTGCTCGGACAAAAACCGGATCGCTTCGGTATAAAGCTGTTCCAGCCGGGCAACGGCGGCAGCCGGGTCAGTAAATGTCTGCGGTTCGATTGGTTCGGGGGAAATGTACTGGGTCATGTATTTGGCTCTAACAGGTCAATTTTCTCAAACTTCCGGACATCGACAAGGCCAAGGTCCGAGATGCGCAATTCAGGGATCACCACCAGTGCAAGCAGCGAATGTTGCATATAGGCATTGTTCAGATCACAACCGCAATCGCGCATTGCCTGCATCATTTGTTCGGCATCGGCCGCCACCTGTTTGGCGGGGCTGTCAGACATCAATCCCGCGATGGGCAGGCGGACAAGGGCCAGTTCCTTGCCGTCCTTAAAGACGGAGACACCACCGCCAACCTCGGCAAGTCGGTTGGCCGCCAGCGCCATTTGCGCGCGATCTGTGCCGACGACGATCATGTGGTGACTGTCATGTGCCACGGTTGACGCCATTGCCATGTTGCCGTTGTATCCAAAGCCCGAGACAAAGCCGTTTACCACGCCACCAGTGGCCTGATGACGTTCAACCAAAGCAATCTGGCAGACACCGTTTTCACCTTCGACCAGACCATCTTTGACCGGCAAATCCGCCTGAAGCG
>JAHRVZ010000420.1 GCA_019090405.1 Paracoccaceae bacterium | reverse complement strand
GAAAACTTCCGTCTCTTCGTCATTTTGGTATTCCTTCATCGTGTTGGAATACACCTTAACAGACTGTCCGATTTTGCAGGACCACTTCAAAACGTGTATTTGTCATTGAAATATTTCGGTCTGAACCATCCTGAAATTCAGCCGCACTTCCTGAATTTCAGGGGGACTGTCACGCCGAATGTCTGGCTTGTCAGCCCTTTCGGAGCGGGTGGGAACCTTCCGGCGCGTGATACCGAACGCAAGGCCGCCTGATCAAAAGCCGAAACCCCGGATGAGCGCGCAACACGATAGTTAATCAGCTTGCCACTGTGGCCAATGGTGATGCGGATCACGGTCGTGCCCGTTCCGGGGGTATTTCGCGGACAGCGTTTAGAGCGTTCCAGATGGCGACGAATGCGCGCGGCCCAGGCGCTTTTAAGGGACTTTTGTTTGCCTTTGGATGCCGCCCCAGCCACCGATTTACCCGATCCGGCAAAGGCCTGACCACCAGTCCCGGCCGCGCGCTGTTTGGTGCGGCCATCGTTGGTAGTGGCCGCTTTGGTGGCGACTTTGGTCTGAGGGGCCGGCTTTGGGGGCTTTTGGCGGGCCTTTTCTGGCGTGGGCGGCTTTGGCTTTGGTGGTGGCGGCGGCGGAGGGGGGCTAGCAGGAGCGGTTTGAATGTTCGGATTCTCAGGTGGAGTCTGAGGTGTCAACGCCACCTGCATTTTGACGCGCGGGGCCTGAGACAGTTCAATTTGCGGCATTTGCGGGCTTTGGGCGGCAACTGGTGGGGGCGCACGGAAATCGGGCTGTTCGGTCTGAATTTGCGGCGGCGCCTGCCAGGTTTCGACCATCTCGGCAACGGTTGCCGCGGCGGCGGCTATTGACACCACCTCTGTTCCGGATGCCCCGCCTGAGGCGCTGTCAGGCGCAGGGGCGGTGGAAAACAGCACCACGTGTATGAACACGGCCAGCGCTGCAAACAGCAGGATTTCGATCAGACCTTTCATTTCGGCGTTACGATCAGGTCAACCTTGGCCAGCCCGGCATCGGCCAGTTGGCGCAGAACCCGGGCCAGTACGCTGGCCTCAAGACCGGCATCCGCGCGCAGAAGGATGGTGGCTGATGCACCAGCCGTTTGCGCAACCTGTGCGATGGCGGCGTAACCTTCGCTTTGCTCAAAGGAAAGCCGCCCGGTTTTGTGCAGGTGCAGCACCGGATCGGTATCGGGATCCGTGTCTGAACGGGCTTCGGGCAGGGTGACTTCGAACGGTTCAGGAGGGACCAGATGCGAGGTCATCAGAAAGAAAATCAACAGCAGAAACACCACATTGATCATCGGTACGATGGATTCTGTGCGCGGGCGGCGGGGTGGGTCGGTGAAATCCATGCCGCTGCTCATTCGACCAGAACGACCGACGTGTAACCGGCGCGACGCAGCTCTTCAGTCACGGTGATGATACGCTGTAAATCTGCACCGTTTTGACCGCGCAGGATCAGCATATCGTCGGGCTGTTGCATCAGGGGGGCAACAGCCGCAGGCAGGTTGGTCACGGCAATACCGTTCAGTGCAATCCCATCCGGCGAAATATCAATCAGACGGGGCGGGCCGTCATAGGTCCCCCCGCCTTGCCCCGCCAGAGCCAGCGGTATCACCGCATCGGCACCAAAGCGTGACGCAAGCATGAAAAACACCAGCAACAGGAACACCACGTCGATCATCGGTGTCAGGCTGGGCTTGCGTCTGGGCCGGGAAGCGGGGGCGAACTGCATTGGTTTACTCAGCGGCCAGTTTCATTGGTTGGTGGGGTTCGGAGGCTATGAACAACCGGGTGGCGGCGTCTTCGACATCGCGGCGGATGCGATCAATGACCGCCTCAAACCAGGTCAGCGCCGCCGAGGCGGGTATGGCCACAGCCATGCCGGCGGCGGTGGTCAACAGGGCCTCCCAGATACCACCGGCCAGTAGGGCAGGATCGGCCTGACTGCCAGCCTGTTGCAATGCCTGAAACGCCGAGATCATACCAAGAACTGTTCCCAACAGGCCCAGCAGCGGCGCGATCGTTGCGATCAGTTCCAGTGCGCGCAAGCCGCCCCCGGCATTGGCGATTTCACGTTTGGCGACACGGGCGGTTTCTTCGCGGGCGCGGTCTTCGGGCAATTTTCGGATGGCCCCCAAAGCGGCAGCAACCACCTTTGAGCGAATGCCCATGCGACCCTTTACCGTGGCCAGAGCGCGGTCATAATCACCGTTTTCATAAGCGGCTACCGCCTTGCCGGATTTTCCACGCGACCAGGCTCCGATCAAAGCCAACCGCCAGATTTTCCAAAGGATCAGCGCCAGAGTGATCACCGACAGCGCTGCAATGGCCCAGATTGATGGTCCGCCCTGACGCAGGAATTTTACGGTGGTGGCGGTCGTGTCTTTTGCCATCAATGTCAGCTCTTGCTTCCGTGTCAGCGGGGTGACAGGTGGCAAAAGTTCCGCAGGGTCGGCATCGACCTGTGGCGTGAATTCAGTGTCGGGTTCATCTGTGATCACTATATCTTCGGTGGACAGGTCCGGGGCATTGGCGCGCGCCTCATCAGCGGCCACATCCGGGGTTTCCTGGCGCGCGTGCGCAGATGCTTCATCGGGGGTGGAATTGCCAAGGGTTGGCGCGGCGCTGTTAACATCGGGAATGGCCGGTGACATTGTGGTCGGTGCGGTTGTCATGACCGTTGGCGGCGGGGCAGTTTGCGCAAGTGTCAGGCTGGGGGTTAAGGTCATGACCAGAGTTGCCATTGCGAAATGTCTGATCATGATTTGCTCCAATAGGCGGCGATATAGGCATTTTCCGGATTGCGGGACTTGGCCTTGTATTCTGCGCGAACGCGCTGGGTGTCGGATTTTTCGCAGGCGAACCACAGGAAATGATCGGGGTATTCATCCATCGAGGCCAAGGCCAGATCGGATAGGCTGTCGCTGCTTTCGGCCGATAACCATGTCAGTGAAACCGCGGCAGGCACGCTTGCCGGATAGGCGAAATCGGCCTTGTTTGCGGCCATAAATGTGGCGTGGCCCTTGGTGTCAGCGGGCAGGGTTTCCAGAATGCGGGCAGCGGCGGGAAACGCGGTTTCATCGGCATACAGCAGGATGTTTTTGGTATCCGGAACACCGCCACCACCCGGGCCGGCGAGGGCAACGCGCGCGCCCGGTTCGATGGTGCTGACCCATTCGGTGACACGCCCGCGGTCATGCAGAAAGACGTCGAAATCCATCAGCCCCTCTGCCTGATCCACCCAGCGCGTGGTATAGACCGGACGATGCAGCGCCTTGTCGCCCTTGGGCCATACGGTTGATCCGTTTTCACCGACATGGGGCCATTCGACATCGGTTAGCTCCTTGGGCGGCAGGAGCAGACGAAAATGGATGGCATTGTTCTGGAAACTGGACAGATCCTGCATTTCGACACGCACCCTTAGAAAGGATGGGCCGATGGGCATAACCAAACGAACGGTTGCAAAGTGGATGTTGGGCGGCAGTTCCCCTATTTGGTCGTCGCTTTCCTGATCGTTATCGGACCAGCGCAGGGCGGTTGCTGCTTCGGGGACGAGATGGGACAGTTGATCGACCAACCCGTCTTTTAGCATATATAGCCAGTCGGATTTGGCGGCGTAAACACTGGCTTTGATGCCGTCCCCGTCGGCGCTGAAACTATACAGGCCATAGGGGGTTTTCAGGGTGATGCAGCTGTCGGTATTTTCAATGACCGGCATGTCGTGTTCCTGCGCCTCGTGCAGCATCACCATGCGCATCGCGCCAAAAGCAAAGCCGGGCAACGAGGTTTCCGCCTGTAGCGGGAATTCGGGGTGGATGGTCATTTGGGTGTCCTTTCAGGCGGGAATGACATGGGGGTTGGCGTGCACCGGATCGGAAATGACCGTACAGGCCAGGCCAAACACGCCTTGCATCGTACTTTCGGTAATGACCTGATCGGGTGGACCTTGCAGGTGGACCTGACCGTCTTTCAGGGCAACGATGTGGTCGGCAAAGCGCGCCGCAAGATTGATATCATGCAGAACCATGGCAACGGTCCGCCCGGTGTCTCGGTTTAATCGTTGCACGAGGTTCAGCAACTCGATCTGGTGGGGCAGGTCAAGATAGGTGGTCGGTTCGTCCAGCAGCAGAATATCGGTTTGCTGGGCCAGCGCCATGGCAAGCCACGCGCGCTGGCGCTGGCCGCCCGAAAGTGTTTCAAGCGGGCGGTGGGCGTTGTCGGTCATGCCGGTCAGTTCCAGCGCCTGACTGACGGCGGCGGCGTCCTTTTTCGACCATTGCCTGAGGGCGCTCTGATGCGGCGTGCGGCCCCGCGTGACAAGATCCCGCACCAGCAGACCTTCGGGAGCAGTGGGCATTTGCGGCAGGATTGCGAGCCGACGCGCGACCGAGCGGCTGTTTTCTTTATGAATCGCCTTGCCATCCAGAACGACCGTTCCCGCGCCAATTGTCTGAAGCCGCGCCAGCGATCGCAACAAAGTGGATTTGCCACAGGCATTGGGACCGATGATTACTGTCATCTTCGTGTCGGGGATTTCAAGCGTCAGACCCTTGAGGACCTGCATTCCGGGGAATGAGACCGCGAGGTCACGCGCCGAGAGGCGGGCAGTTTGAGACATCTCTAAAGGGTTCCTTTTCGGAATTGCACCAACAACAGCCACATCAGCACCGGCGCGCCAATCAGCGCGGTAAAGACCCCGGCGGGAAGCTGCACAATCGGGACCGAACGCGCCAATGTATCGGCTAACAAAGTGACCAGTGCACCGATCATGGCACTGGCTAGCAGCGCTGGTTTTCCGCCCCCCACAATTCTGCGGGCGATCGGGCCAGAGACAAAGGCGACAAAGGGCAGGGGGCCGGCTACGCTGACAGCCAGCGCCACCAGCGCCACGCCGGTCGTGGTGATAGTCAGGCGTAGCGGCGACAGTGCCAGCCCCAGGCTGGTCGATATATCATCGTCCATCGCCAGCCGTGATAATGGAAATTGCAACCAAAGGCACAGCGGCAACATCAACGCCAGCCCGCCCCAGATCAGCCGCACATCGCCCCAATCACGGGAATTGAGCGTACCAATCAGCCACTTGGCCATTTCGCTGGCGGTCATGGAATCCAGTCGGGACATCAACAGATCGGCCCCGGCCACCAGCGTCAGGCTGGCCCCGATTCCCACCAGTATCAGCCGATAAGGATGCAGCCCGTTGTGCCACGCCAGCGCGGTGACGGCGGCGGCGGTCAGCAGGCCTCCGATCAAAGCACCGGGCAGGATATTGGCACCGGTCATGACAATGGCTGCCAAGGCTCCAAAGGCGGCACCGGCGTTGAATCCGATCACATCCGGGGATGCCAGAGGGTTGCGTAACATGGTCTGAAACATCGCCCCCGCCAGACCAAAGGCTGCCCCGGCGCCGACGGCACTTAGTATGCGGGGCAGGCGGTGGTCCATCACGATCATCTGTTCAACTTCGCTGGCATGATCGCCAATCGCGGCAATGATCCGGGTCAGCGATAGCGGATAATACCCCATACTGACTGACAGCATCAGCAACGACAGCATCAACAGCGACAGCACGGCACTGACAATCAGCGCGCGGCGCGATATTTGCAGGGAGACAAATGAAAGGCGCAAAATCATAGCTTGCTGACCCCGTTGCGACGCACCAGCCAGATCAGGGCCGGCCCGCCGATCATGGCGGACATGACTCCGGCCTGCATATTGCCGCCAAACAGCGGTAGCCGCCCCGCCAGATCGGCGCTGATCATCAGGATCGCGCCAAAGCTGGCGGAATAGAGCATCATCCAGCGCATATCCGGTCCGGCCCGCCAGCGCGCCAGATGTGGCACGATCAGCCCGACAAAGGCGATCGGCCCGGCCATGGCAACGGTTGCCCCGCACAGGATTACGATGGCCAGCCCGATAACCAATTGCGCCGAACCGACCCTGACCCCCAGACTGCGCGCTGTGTCCTCGCCCAGCATCAGAGCGTTCAGGGTGATGGCGGCAAAAATGGCAATGACAAACCCAACGGCAAAAAACGGTAGCAGCGTATTTATGGTTGCGAAATCAACCCCGTTGAAACCGCCCAGAACCCAAAAACGATAGACTTCAAGTGCTTGGTGGCTGACTATCAGCGCCGTGCGGCTAAGCGCCAGAAACAGCGCCGATACCGCCGCCCCCGCCAGTACCAGCCGCGCCGGATTGGCCTGACCTCCGCCGCCCAGTAAAAACACCAGCAAAGATGCCACCAACGCGCCGCCCAGAGCGACCCAGATAAAGGATGCCGGGTCGGTCTGGCCCAGAAACATTATACAGACCACCACCCCCAACGCTGCCCCGGCATTAACCCCAAACAGCCCCGGATCGGCCAACGGATTGCGCGTCATCCCCTGCATTAGCGCCCCCGCGACCCCCAGCGAAGCGCCGGCCAGAATGGCACCTGCCAGACGTGGCAGGCGAATGGCGCGGATCACGATCTGGTCGGGATTCATTCGGTCATAGTCGGTCAGGGCGGCCAATATCTGGTCCCAGCCGGTCGGTCGCAGACCAAAACGCAGCGATAGGCCAGCCAGAATTACCAGCCCCAGCACGGACAGGCAAAACCAAAGGCCTCGCGGGTCCGTGCCGGGGCGCTCCGAGGGAACGGAAGGCGAATTTGAACCCATATCAGTATCCATCGGGCAAAATTCCGGCGTCTCGTGATGACGGAACCTGACTGGTAGGATCACCGTCCATTGCCGCTTCAAGCAGGGGAACGATCCGGTCCAGCGCGTAATCAATGCTAAGCGGGCTGGAATGGGACAGGGCCGCTGACAACAACTGGTCTGCGTAGATCTCACGCCCTTCGCGATAGGACCGCATAGTCGGGCGCAGCGGCTTGCTGTCCAGTATTTGTGCCATGCCTCCCGGGTCGATCCAGATCAGTGCGTCAACGTCGATCGGCGACAGATCTTCGGCCGGGATCAGCACATAAAAATTGTCAAAGGCGGACTTTTCATCGACCAAATCGGGCACCATGAACCCCAGGTCTGTCAAAAACCGCCCGCGGTTGTCGAGGCTGGTATAGGCACCATTCTGACCAATCCAGACCATAACCGAAGTCGCCCCCTGCCATTCGGGATGGGCGTTTCTGATGCTGGTTAAACGTGCTTCGATCCGGGCGATGATTTCTTCGGCCCGCGCGGAGGTGCCGGTAACAAGACCCAGCGTGCGTGTCATCTGCTGCCAGGGGATGCCCACGTCGCCGTATTCGGCCCTGGCGGCAATGGTCGGGGCGATGCGTGACAGCAGGTTATAGTCGCGCTGGGTCATACCGGACCATTGGCCGACAATCAGGTCTGGTTGCATGGCCGCGACCTGTTCAATATTGATTTCACCCTGCATGACAATGGGCTGTGCATCGCCCAGCGCGTCATGCCCCCATATCCAGACGCCGTAGGGGTCAGAGCCGTACCAACGACGCAGCGCGTAGGGGACGACCCCTAGCGCCAGCAGGGTATCATGGGCGATATAACTTAGCGAAACGACCCGCTTTGCCGGAGCCGTGATTTCGGTTGTGCCAAATTGATGTTCGATTGTGACCGGATAGGATTGGGCCTTTGCGCCTGGCGAGTACACCATCAAGGCGAGACAGATAATAAACAGGCGCAACATTTAGTGGATCCTTGCAGCAGAATCCCGGACCCGCCAAAGCTGGTCCGGGATAGTTTTGTGTCAAAAGTGGCGTGTCAGACTAAGTTCGACTGTGCGGCCCGTGCCAAACGTGCATCCAGCTGATTGGGCAGGGTCCGCAGTGGGTGGTAACCCAGAGGGGTCGCCGCTCTGACAATAGCTCACATATCTTTTATCGGCGAGATTGCGCGCTGCCAGCGTCGTGACCCAGCCATTGCGTTCATAGTTTATGGACGCGTCCAGGATTGTCACATCATCCAGCTTGAATGCCTGCGTGTTGGCATTGTCCGAAAAACGTTCTCCTGTATAGCGAATACCCAGACCAGCGCGCAAACCTGGCACCTGATCAAAGGCGTAATCCACCCAAATCGAAGCGGAATGTTCGGGGATATTGCCCAGACGATTGCCTTGGTCGGTTGTGTTTTTGGTGACTTTGGCGTCGATAAACGTATAGCTGGCCAGAACCGAAATTCCGTTTTGGAAGGCATAGTTAGCGCCGACTTCAACACCTTGTGACCGCACTTCTCCAACCTGTTCAAAGGCACCCGGAAATCCTGGGACCGCCTGAAGCGCGTTGGTCTTGGTGATGTCAAACAATGTCACCGACAACAACGAATTCGTCCCCAATGGCCGGAACCGCGTGCCGACCTCAAAGGAATTGGCCATTTCTACATCCAGAGGCTGTCCGGTTGAACTGAAGCCTGCCGGCGGCAGGTTGAAGGACCGGGAGGCCGCTCCAAAAATGGTGACGCCATTGTCAAAATTATACGACACTCCGAGGTTTCCGCTGGTAAAGTTCTTTTTGCTGGACAGGCTATAGCTACCAAAGCTACTGCCACTGCTGCCGCTCATATCCAGCCAGTCGTGCCGCAAACCGGCGTCCACGATGATGTTGTCGCCGATGTTGAAATTACCCATCAGGTACAGGCCGGTTTGCTTGACATCCTGTGTCGCGGTGAGAACCGTCGGTGTGGTTGGAATGCCGGGTAAGTTGACGATTTCACCGGTTTCCAGAAATTTTGTACCGCCATATCCAAAGGCATATGTATTGTCGTATTTACCGCGGTAATAATCGATTCCGCCGATCACGGTGGCTTCGACATTGCCAAAGGACAAATTCTGGACCAGAGCATTGTCAAAGGTCAGTTGCTTGGTGTTTTGGTCCACGTCAAAGTTGACCAGCGTTGCTGCATTGATGGCCTCTGAAATCGGCGGTAGTCCGTATATGGTTCTCGATGAAAAGAACGTAGAGGCGTAACCGGTTTTGTTTGTCCAATCGTTATCCGCATAACGCGCACGCGACCGGAAGGTCAGGCCATTTTCCAATTCATGGTCGAATTCATAACCTACATAGCTTTGCGTTGTTTCGATCGTATTTCGGTCGGGGTTGTTGCTGTAGAAATCATTGTCGTATTGCCCCAGCGGATTGGGCAGTTGCGATCCGTATTGCGGCACCAGAACATATGTGTCGCCGACCTCGTCTTTTTGGTACTGGGCAAACAATGTCAGGTTGGTCAAATCACTGGGGGACCAGGTGAGTGACGGAGCGAAATACAGGCGACTTTCATCCACTTCGTCATAAATGGTGCCAGTCTTGCCTGCTAGTCCGACAAAACGATAGGCCACAGTATCTGACAAGGCGTCGGTCACATCCACGCCCATTTCAAGCCCACCATAGGCTGAGGTTCGGGCCAAAAGTTCGACATTGTGTTCGAATTTGGGACGCTTGGTTATGGCGTTCACCAAACCGCCGGGTTCATTGGACCCATAAAGACTTGAGGTCGCTCCGCGCAATACTTCGATCCGTTCCAGGCCAAAGGTTTCGGTTCTCCAGGCCCCCCAGCCATAGGTACGCAACGGCATTCCGTCTCGGTAGATTCCAGAGGTATGCGCGCTGAAGCCGCGAATGGCGAATTGATCATAACGTCCGTCCGCCCCATAGGTCTGAGTCGTGACGCCAGGGGTGTAGGCGATGGCTTCTTCAATCGACATCGCACCTTGGTCAGTTATCTGCTGATCGGTGATCACGCTGACAGATCGAGGTGCTGTTGCCAGATCACTTGGCAGGCCACGATTGGCGCTGACCGATGCCTCGGCGGCATAGCCTTCGACATACTGATATGGATCGCTTTGCGCGCCCTCGACCGTGATTGGCTCTAGTATGATTTCGTCTTCTTCCGATTGGGCATAGGCGGTCTGAGCAGCCAGACCAATCGACAAAAGCAACGGACCCGCAGTTAGAATATTTCTTTGTGTCGACATACTACTTCTCCTGGCATCGGTGGTGTAACCGGCGCATCATGTGTGCAAAAAAACAAAAACACGCCCAATTCGCCTGGGTGTCTTCACCACTGAGCGGAACTTCTGTCCTTCGATGAGATGGCTGGGCCGCGGGCCTGGAAAACAGGTAGCAAAAGCCTTGCTTTGATTGTACTATACGCACAATCAGGCTGCGGAATAGGTAGCCTGAGTTATTTTGTCAAGTAAATCCTGAACCAAAAGAAAATCAGAGAATGTTCGCTGCCAGCTCCGTTCCCTTCGCCATACAACCCGCCAAAAGAATACACCTAACTTGGAGCGGTATCCCCTGGGTGTACATACCCGAAAACTTCAATGACCTTGATAAAGTCGTCTGACATTTAAATAAAACGCTCTCCGCCAAACTTGGCGAGATTCAATGCGCCTTGGAACGTGCTTTCTATATGAGAGCCGCCTGATCCAATGCACGCTCCCAAACAAAACTCTCAATCAATCACGAAACGTCCACGCCAACACCACGCCAACACCACGCCAAGCGGTCAACTTTTGCTTTGCAACACTGGCAGGTTTTTACGCCGCCGTTGACACAATTATTACGACGTAAACCAATGGGTTCCGTTGCGATGCGG
>JAHRVZ010000036.1 GCA_019090405.1 Paracoccaceae bacterium | reverse complement strand
TCTCTTGCTGCATTGGGCGTCATGCCGACGCGAAATTCCTGTGGTTTGATCTCTTTGGGGCATCCGATTTTCATGACCTGTCCTCCTTGGCTGCTATAGATGACATATGGTGTAACCCGCGCGCAATTTCTGTGAAAATAGCCCTCGCCTTTGGGTGCTGGAATGGAATAATCTTGTCCAAAGTTAGACATCTTTGCAAGGATTCAGCGCCAATGACACTCGACGCAACAGATCGACGTATTCTAACCGCCTTGCAAAGGCGTGGGCGGATGTCGAACTCAGACCTGTCAGACAAGGTTAATTTGTCGCCCTCTGCCTGCCACCGCCGGGTTCAACGGCTTGAGGCCGAGGGTTACATTCGTGACTATGTAGCACTTTTGGATGCCCGAAAAATGCGGGTTCCCACGACTGTATTTGTCGAGATCACATTGCAAGGACAGGCTGACGAGGTGCTGGATGCGTTTGAGCGCGCCGTGGCGCGAATACCGGATGTGTTGGAATGTCATCTGATGGCTGGAACTGCCGACTATCTGTTAAAAGTCGTTGCCGAAAACACTGATGATTTCGCCCGTATCCACCGCCAGCATCTGGCGCGATTGCCGGGGGTGGCGCAAATGCAAAGCTCGTTCGCTTTGCGCACGGTTTTCAAGACGACGGCATTGCCGGTTTAGGTCAGCGGGTTTACCCAAAGCGATCAAACACGGGGCTGGGAACAGTCGGTCGAATGTGTTGGAATAGAGCAGGCAAGATTAGAACGGATAGCAGCATGGATTGGGACTATATCATTGTCGGGGCAGGCAGCGCAGGATGTGTGTTGGCAAAACGGCTAAGTGAGGCGGGGCACAAGGTGCTGATACTTGAGGCTGGCGGTAAGGATAATTACCACTGGGTCCATATTCCGATGGGGTATCTGTATTGCATCGGCAATCCGCGCACCGATTGGATGTTTAATACAGTCAACGAAAAGGGTTTGAACGGGCGCTCGTTGATCTATCCACGCGGCAAGGTTTTGGGTGGCTGTAGTTCGGTCAACGGCATGTTGTATCTGCGAGGGCAGGCGGCGGATTATGATGGCTGGCGGCAGATGGGCAATACCGGATGGGGCTGGGATGATGTGCTGCCGTATTTCCTGAAATCCGAAGACTATGTTGATGGTGCGTCTGATCTGCACGGCGAAGGTGGCGAATGGCGCGTTGAAAACCAGCGGCTGCATTGGGATGTTCTGGATCACTGGGCGGATGCGGCGCAGGCCTGGGGGCTGCCTTTGGTCACGGATTTCAACACCGGAGACAATGAAGGCGTCGGTTATTTTCGGGTGAACCAGCGGGACGGCTGGCGGATGAACACTGCCAAGGCATTTTTGCGAACGTCGTCGGGCAAAGGTCTAAAGGTCGAAACCGGGGCACATACACGGCGTGTTCTGGTGCAGGATGGCCGGGCTGTTGGCGTTGAATATGACAAGGGTGGCGAACGCGTTACGGCGCGTGCCAGGGGCGAAGTGATCCTGTCAGCCGGAGCAATTGGAAGCCCGCAGATTTTGCAACTGTCCGGGTTTGGGCCGGGCGAATTGCTTGGCCAACACGGCATTGACGTTCAGCGGGATATTGCCGGGGTTGGCGCTAATTTGCAGGACCATTTACAACTGCGCTGTTCGTGGCGACTTAGCGGGGCCAAGACGCTGAACACAATGGCAAATTCGTTGATCGGCAAGGCAAAAATCGGGCTTGAATACATGCTGACCCGCAGCGGTCCGATGTCGATGGCGCCCAGTCAGCTTGGCGCGTTCTCAAAATCGCGGCCTGATCTGGCGACGCCGGATCTGGAATATCATGTGCAGCCCTTGTCGCTTGAGGCGTTTGGCAAACCGTTGCATGATTTCCCGGCCCTGACCGCAAGTGTTTGCAACCTGCGACCCGAAAGCCGCGGAACGGTGCAGATTGCGTCGGCTGATCCGAATGACGCGCCGCATATTGCGCCGAACTACCTGTCCACCGAAGGCGACCGAAAGGTGGCGGTTGCGGCGATCCGGCAGGCGCGCAGCATTATGGCGCAGTCCCCGATGCAACGCTATCAGCCTGACGAGATGATGCCGGGGATCAAATCTGATGACGAGGCTGATCTGGTGCACGCCGCCGGTGAAATTGGCACCACGATTTTTCATCCGGTCAGCACGGTGCGCATGGGCGCGGATGATGCGGCGCCAGTGGACCCACAATTGCGACTGCGCGGGGTCTCGGGTTTGCGGGTTGTGGATGCCAGCATTATGCCGACGATCACCAGCGGCAATACCAACGCTCCGACCATCATGATCGCAGAAAAGGCGGCTGATATGATCTTGGAGGATGCGCGGATTTAGCCACCGTAAATCCGGCGCATATCAGGATCTTCGGTGCAGTACATATGCACCCAGATGTAACTATGCTGGAAAAAGGCAACAACCAGTGCGTTCCATGATCCAAATGCCAGCGCAATGCCCCAAAGACCCAAAAAGACGACTCCGTACATTGCGTTATTGGTGTATTTGAACGCGCCTTTGTTCACCAGCGGCATATTGGCGATTTCGTCCCGGAAATGATCACCACCAAGCGCGCGCCGAAGCGTGAAATGGACCAACACAGAATGCATCGCCCAGATTGCCAATGCGATCAG
>JAHRVZ010000035.1 GCA_019090405.1 Paracoccaceae bacterium | reverse complement strand
GTAAACACGCTTGAGGAACATCTGGACATGTTGATGGTCTGTCATCATCTGGACAAATCCATCCCCGAAGACGTGGCATTCGCCGAAAGCCGGATCAGGCGTGAAACCATTGCCGCCGAGGACATCCTGCACGACATGGGCGCGTTTTCGATTATCGCATCTGATAGTCAGGCCATGGGGCGCGTCGGAGAGGTTTTGATCCGCACATGGCAAACCGCTGACAAGATGAAGAAACAGCGCGGCCCATTGGCCGAAGAAACCGGTGACAATGATAACATGCGGGTCCGTCGCTACATCGCCAAATACACCATCAATCCGGCGATTGCGCATGGGATATCTGGTGAGATCGGCAGCATTCAGGAAGGCAAACGCGCCGATCTGGTGTTGTGGAATCCGGCGTTCTTTGGGGTAAAACCTGAAATGGTGCTAATGGCCGGCACGATAGTCTGTGCACAGATGGGTGACCCGAATGCGTCGATTCCAACACCACAGCCGGTTTATAGCCGTCCTATGTTTGGTGCCTTTGGCCGGTCGGTGGAACATTCAGCGGTAACGTTTGTATCGCAGGCGGCACAGGCCGCCGGAATTGGCGAGACTTTGGGTCTGGCAAAGGAAACGGTGGCGGTAAAGGGGACGCGCAATATCGGCAAGGCTGATCTGATTCTGAATGACGCGATGCCAGTGGTCGAGGTAAATCCTGAAACCTATGAGGTGCGTGCAGATGGCGAGTTGTTAACTTGCGAGCCCGCCGAAGTGTTGCCAATGGCGCAGCGGTATTTTTTGTTCTAGTTCTTGGAAACGATGAGAGTATATAAGTTCTACCCAGCCAAATGGGGACGCGAAGCTTTGGGGTTTCGGAGGCTAAAAGTGTCTCCTGTTGACGAGTTGAATGATCCATTTGAATATCTTTCACTTAATGTTGGGCGAAGAGATGTTCGAAGGTGGGCGAAGGAATTGCGGCGAATTAGTGCGGACAATAATGGAATCATTTCATTCTCACGAACGTGGAAGCAGCCACTGTTATGGGCACACTATGCAGATTCACACAGGGGATTGGCATTAGGATTTGATGTGCCCAAGTACTTATTGATGGAAATCGACTATGTCAGAAAAAGAATCATCGCTCCAAGGGATATAGACCAACATCCTGAAAAGAGGAAAAAGTTGATTGAGAAAATGTTCCGTACAAAGCACATAGAATGGCGTTATGAAGAAGAAGAACGCCTGTTGCGCCCTTTGGAAGACTGCGTTGTTAAACAGGGTATGTATTTTGCGCCTTTCAACCACGCCACGGAACTTAGAGAAGTAATTATTGGCGAAAAGTGTGAACTGGGACGAAGGACAACTGCAAATGCAGATCCAACTAGGAATAGAATTTATAACTGCGCGTGCTGAATTCACCGGATTCAAGATGACAAAACAAAAGAACGAATGCTTATGGAAAAAACTCTAACCGTTCACCCACTCGGTTTCCAACTCGCCCCTAGTCGAACTTCTCAGGCTGAGCTTTCTTCACCGATTGGGTTGGATTGCGGGGTTGCTTTTTTGGAAGCGCAATCCATCCCCCAAGCGTTGCACCAGACGCAAAACGGCTATTCCAAAGCTGATCTGGTACATGCTGCAGGTGCAGCATACATTGAAATCCATACACAGACTCACAGTCACAAAGGTATGGTTTCCAATGGCACATATTACAGCAACCCCCACAGTTTCGTTCCCGGTTTTGGGCACAATCGGTCGTTTTTTCGCAGCAATCGGCAATGGTCTGGTCAGCATGGGCGAGAACAGTTCGCGGTATCGCCAAGTTCAGGCGCTGCACGCGCTAAGCGATGCGGAACTGGCAGAACGTGGCATCGAACGCGAAAACATCGTTCGCGTGGTATTTGCCGACGTATATTGGATGTAAGCCAACAACGACGGTTCCGGGATACGTTTTCTTTAAAAGAAAACGGGCCGGAATTTTCTAAAAATTCCGCGCGGCGGTGGATGGTATGACCAATTCTGCCTTGACTGCCACGCGGTATACCGACCACGCGCACCAACCCAACGCTGTGGGTCAGGTGACACTGGACTACGATGCCCGGTTCTTACGCCGCAAGGTGGTGACACTGACCGACGGACGCTCGGTTCTGGTTGATCTGGCACAAACCACTTCACTGAATCAGGGCGGAGTGCTGGTGTTGGACAATGGCGACGAGATTGCTGTTGTTGCCGCCCCTGAACCGCTGCTTGAAATTACCGCCGACGATCTGACGCGCGTGGCGTGGCATGTTGGCAACCGGCATACGCCCTGCCAGATTGAACCCGGTCGTTTGCTTATCCAGCATGATCATGTGATCCGCGATATGCTGGCTAAAATTGGTGCGACAACCCGGGACGTTAGTGAACCGTTTACACCTGAAGGCGGGGCATATGGTATGGGGCGTACACATTCGCATGCCCATTGACCCGGCTTTATTAACTCTGACTCAATGGTTTTCGCCGTCTTATCCGGTCGGGGCGTTCAGCTATTCGCATGGGCTTGAATGGGCCATCGAGGCCGATGATGTAACCGATGCAGTTGGGTTTCAACATTGGTTACGCGATATCCTGACCTATGGCGCCGGGCGCAGCGATGCAATTTTGCTGGCTGGTGCCTATCGTTGTAAAATAGCAGATGACTGGCAAGAACTGAACGATCTTGCCATTGTGCTGGCCCCGTCCAAAGAACGCCTTATGGAAACACAGCTTCAGGGTCAGGCCTTTGCCAGGACAACTTCGGATATCTGGTCCGTGGACCTTTCCGATTTGACCTATCCGGTTGCCGTAGGTGTCGCAGCGCGGGTGTTAGAGTTGCCTTTAGAGCAGACTTTAGTGTTGTATTTACAGGCCTTTGCCAGCAACTTGACTTCGGCAGCAATGCGGTTGGTGCCCTTGGGACAGACCGAAGGGCAAACCGTGCTAGCCGCCATGGCCAGTGTTTGCACAGAAATCGCGGAAATCGCCCAATCTCAGGGCATTGACGATCTTGGTACTTGCAGCTTTTTGGCCGACATTGCGTCGATGAAACACGAAACCCAATACACAAGGTTATTTCGCACATGACATCCCCCAATGGTCCCCTTCGCATTGGCATCGGCGGCCCTGTCGGCGCTGGTAAAACAACGCTGACTGCTGCCCTTTGCCGGGCGTTGCGTGATGATTTCTCGGTCGCGGCGATCACCAATGATATCTACACCCAAGAAGACGCCGAAGCATTGATGCGCATGCAGGCGCTACCGCTTGAACGAATCAGAGGCGTCGAAACCGGAGGCTGCCCGCATACCGCCATCCGCGAAGATGCGTCGATCAATCTGGCCGCGATTGCTGAAATGACTGAGAAATTTCCCGATCTGGACGTGGTCCTTATCGAAAGCGGTGGTGACAACCTGTCGGCAACCTTTAGCCCGGAACTGGCCGATATAACGCTTTATGTGATCGACGTGGCCGCGGGCGAGGAAATTCCGCGCAAAGGCGGACCTGCGATCACCAAATCCGATCTGCTGATCATCAACAAAACCGATCTGGCACCCTATGTCGGAGCCTCTCTTGAGGTCATGGAACGGGATGCAGCAAAGATGCGGGGGATGCGACCATTTGTGTTTGCCTCTCTCAAGTCGGGTGGCAGTGTTGAAGAGATCGTTGACCATATTCTGCGGATGGGCGGTCTGATCCGGCCCTGATTTTTGCATCATGTTCCAGTAGCGACCTCGGTGTCGCAATACCGTTAGAATCGCAGCCTAAGCAAAGGCAGCTTTAAAAAGAGTTTCATGCGATCTGGTCTGCACAGGAATAGCCATATGAAGAACACGATGTTCACGGCCCCCGGTAAGTTTTGGCGCGGTAATTTGCATACCCACTCCAACCGCTCGGATGGGGCGCTTGATCCGGGCGAGGTCTGTCGACGGTACAAGGCCGAAGGGTATGATTTCATCTCAATGACGGATCATTTTGTCGGCCTATTTGACTATCCGATCACTGATACAACGCCGTATCGAGATGATAGTTTTACCACCATTTTAGGCGCGGAAATTCATTCCGGGGCCATGGACAATGGTGGTTTGTGGCACATTCTGGCCGTCGGTTTGCCTGCAGATTTCACTCCGTCCAATTCACCAGATTTTCAGCCAATTGCAGATCAGGAAACCGGGGCGCAAATCGCGGCTCGGGCGCGCGAGGCCGGGGCTTATGTTGCGATTGCCCATCCCGAATGGTCCGGCTTGACGGAAAACGACGCGCGCAGTCTTGAGGCTGCGCATGGCGTGGAAATCTATAACCACAGTTGCGCGATTGAAACCGACTTGCCGCGGGGGTTTAGCACGCTGGATAAACTGCTGAACAAAGGACGCAGGTTGAACCTTTGCGCCACTGATGACGCACATTTTAACGGGCCTGATCATTTTGGTGGATGGGTCATGGTCAAGGCTGAAACGAACGAACCCGCGGCCTTGCTGGCAGCCCTAAAGGCCGGCCATCATTATGCCTCGCAAGGGCCGGAAATTCACAGTGTTGAGTGGGAAGACAACCATGTCGTTGTTCAGTCCAGCCCCATTGTGAATATCAGCGTTATCGGAAATGGATCAGGGGGATCATATGTGCACGGCGAAAACATGACCCATACCCGTTTGAATATCGACAGGCTGGAAAAATCCCCGTGGATGCGGCTGTCTGTGATGGATCGGACAGGCAATCGCGCGTGGCTAAATCCAGTCTGGCGCGATTGAGGTCAGAAACGGCATTTTATGATAGGCAATGAATTGCCAGTCGATTGGTGAAGTCGCGCAAATGCGCCCATGTTTGGTTGGCTTCTGAATTCTTGTTTTGCGTGACTGCATTGATACGAGTACGATCCATTGGCCCGAGAACCTAGAATCGGCAGCCATATGGATCGGACCCAAGAAATGACGTCAGAGACAAAAGACACGCCAGACGATGCTTCCAGCAAAAACAGCTCTTCTCTGCTTAGTCGAGATTCCAAAATCACTGGTGATCTTGAATTTCCCGGACAGATCGAAGTGTTGGGTCGCGTCGAAGGTCAGATCAAGGCAGATTCCGCACTGATTGGTAAACATGGCGAAGTCGAAGGCAGCATCAAAGCCAAGACAATTGTCATCAAAGGTCAGGTCAATGGCGATATCTCGGGGAAATCCGTCACTTTGCACAGCGGGTCACAGGTAAAGGGTGAAATTACCTATGACGAACTTGTCGTCGAAGCCGGGGCGCGCGTTGACGGTGGCATTCATCGCGCCAAAAGCTAACGGTTTCCAAAAGAGTAGGATTTCACCCACACGTTTCACCGACACTGGGCCATTCTGGGCCATTACCCGATTGCGGCTGCCTTAACGTCATCGTCGATATACGACACATATTGCGCGAAATTGTCTGCAAACATCGCTACCAGCTTGGCTGCCTGAATGTCATAGGCGGTTGGATCGTCCCAGGTCCGGCGCGGATCTAGCAGGATATCGGCAACACCTGACACCGACACCGGCACATCGAAACCGAAGTTCTGGTCTTTGCGGAATTCAACATCCGTCAACGACCCTTCAAGTGCGGCGGCCAGCAAAGCCCGCGTCGCACGGATTGGCATCCGTGACCCAGTGCCATAGGCACCTCCGGTCCAACCAGTATTCACCAACCAGCATGTTGCGCCATGTTGGGCGATTTTATCACGCAGCAATTCGCCATAGACTTCGGGGCGGCGCGGCATGAACGGAGCACCAAAACAGGTTGAAAACGTCGGCTCAGGCTCGGTCACGCCACGTTCGGTTCCTGCAACTTTTGAGGTGAAACCGCTCAGGAAATGATACATTGCCTGCGCCGGCGTCAAACGGGCAATCGGTGGCAAGACCCCAAAAGCATCACAGGTTAGCATGACAATATTCTTGGGATGTCCACCCACAGCCGTTTCGGACGCGTTGGCAATATAGTTCAGCGGATAGGCACAACGCATGTTTGCCGTCAGACTGTCATCCTCGAAATCCAGCTCTAGGGTTTCAGGATCAAACACCATATTTTCGATAACAGTCCCGAGCTTTTTGGTAGTCGCGTAAATTTCAGGTTCGGCCTCGGGTGAAAGTGAGATGGTTTTTGCGTAGCAACCGCCTTCAAAGTTGAACGTACCATTGTCTGACCAGCCATGTTCATCGTCGCCAATCAGGGTCCGTGAGGGATCAGCGGACAGCGTGGTTTTACCAGTACCCGACAGGCCGAAAAATACGGCAGTATCCACTGGATTACCCGTGGCATGGTTGGCAGAACAATGCATCGGCATGATGCCTTTTTCTGGCAGCAAATAGTTCAGCAAAGTGAACACGGATTTCTTGTTCTCACCCGCATATTCCGTGCCACCGATCAGAATCAGTTTGCGATCGAAATTCATCGCAATCACGGTTTCAGACCGGCAATTGTGACGCTTGGGATCAGCAGAGAAACTTGGGCAGTTGATGACTGTGAAATCAGCGATAAACTCATCCAGCGCATCGCGTTCAGGGCGGCGCAGCATGTGGCGAATGAACAATCCGTGCCAGGCCAACTCTGTTACCATTCGCATATTGATCGAATGTTCCGGATCCGCACCACCAATCAAATCCTGTACGAAATAGTCACGCCCCTTCATATGCTCGACCATATCAGCATAAAGCGCATCAAAGCCTTCGGTCGACATTTCAGCGTTGTTTTCCCACCAGATGGAATCAGCAACCGAGGCCGTTTTAACCACGTGTTTGTCTTTCGGCGAACGTCCGGTAAATTTCCCGGTCGTCACCAGCAACGTGCCACCTTGGCCAAGCGTACCTTCTTTGCGAACCAAAGCCTGCTGTATCAAAGCCGGCTCAATAAGGTTGTAATAGACATTTCCCAAACCATCGATCCCTTGATCGCCAAGCTGGAATTGCGGGTTTACCCGTCCTGATGTCATTACAGAGTACTCCATATTATGTTGATAAGCTCAGGCGTATCACCAGAATATCAACCTGTTGAGCCGGGTCTAACATGACGTTTTACCCGGGGAAAAGGGCGCTTTCGCACAGTTAGCGCAACCAAGTCAATGTTTGCGCTATCATAAAACAAGCCGGGCATCCGGGGCGTCAAAATTGGCCAATATTCAAGTAATGCTAACGTATTTTTGTCTCAATGAGCGGAAATTGACGTCGTGATTCGCGGTTGGGGATTGATTCAGCCCTGCAAAACAGCAATGTACTTAAAGAAAAAATGGAAAAACAGGCAGTATAAGGGCAACGTATATGTCAAAGATTGCATTGGTAGACGACGATAGGAATATCCTGACATCGGTTTCGATGACGCTCGAAGCAGAAGGTTTTGAGGTCGAAACCTATCACGATGGACAGGTGGCGCTGGATGCGTTCAACAAGAAATTGCCGGATATGGCAGTGTTGGACATTAAGATGCCGCGCATGGATGGAATGGATTTACTGCAACGCTTGCGGCAAAAAACCCAGATGCCCGTCATTTTTCTGACCTCCAAAGATGATGAGATTGACGAAGTTCTGGGACTGCGAATGGGGGCGGATGACTATGTAAAAAAACCGTTTTCACAACGGCTTTTGGTTGAACGTATTCGTGCTTTGTTGCGTCGTCAGGAAGCCATTGAAAGCGACGCCGTCGGCACTGGCCCCGAGGCCAAGCTGATGGAACGCGGTGAATTGCGCATGGATCCGTTGCGCCATTCGGTCAGTTGGAAGGGCAACGATGTTTCTTTGACAGTCACCGAATTCTTGTTGTTGCAGGCCTTGGCCCAACGCCCTGGGTTTGTAAAAAGCCGGGATCAGTTAATGGACGTCGCCTATGACGATCAGGTTTATGTGGATGATCGCACTATTGATAGCCACATCAAACGCTTGCGTAAAAAGATGCGTACCGCCGATGACAGTTTTTCGGCGATTGAGACACTGTATGGTATCGGTTACAGATATAACGAAGACTAATTGCCCCAGAAACCAAGCATTTCCGAAAGGGTTTTCGTGCGCGACACAGGCGATATTGATCAGCACCATAACGGTGATGTTGTACTAGGTGACGATTGGGTCGCCCCGGACAGTACGTCCACTGACGAACTGACTGCCAAAAGGGCACGGCGCGGATATTTTTCTCTCAAAACCTCGCCGTTGACGCGTAAGATAATCACCGTCAATCTAATTGCCATCAACATTCTGGTTGCGGGTCTTTTATACCTGAATGCGTCCCGCGAAAGTCTGGTGCTGCAACGCGCCATCGCTTTGGTTAGCGAAACCGAACTGATCGCAGATGTCTTCGAAGCGCAACTGCCCAATGGCAGTCCCGCGAACCTTGCAGCCGGCGATGGAGTGGATGTCGAAGGAACTTTGGCAAAACTAAGCCTGCGCAACGGCTTGGAGGTCTTTGTATATGATGCTTCGCAAAATCTTGTTGGCCGAACCAAAGGCACAAATCAAAGCGCGACGCTCACGGCCCTGACTTCGGGCAAAGAGGGTAATACAATTATCCTTGACGCGCTGAACGCAATTTGGGGCAGCGTTTCTTCTTTGTTTTCACTATCAGAACCGGAACAGAACGCACCAACACTCGAGCAACAATTGCGCTCAATTGTCCCCGAGATTGTTAGCAACGGCACAAAGGTGGAAACCGGACAAGACATCGTTGGCGACGCTGTGTTTTCTGCGGCCTCGCCAATAATGCATCAGGGTGTAGCCATTGGTGTTGTAGCGCTGGTCCCTCCGGCAGGCGAAATTGGCGCGCTGGTGCGGGGCGAAAACGAACGCGTGCTGCAAATGTTTATCGTCGCGATTCTTGTCTCAATCGGTCTAAGCCTTGTTTTGGCCTCGACGATCGCCAATCCGTTGGCCGACCTTGCCGAAGCCGCCGAACTTGGACGTGATCGCAACACCCGCAGCGTTAATCCGGGCCGGATTCGCATTCCGGATCTAAGCGCAAGGCCAGATGAAATTGGTCGGCTGTCACGCGCGCTGCGCGGCATGGTTGCGGCACTTTACAACCGGATTGATGGTAACGAACAGTTTGCGGCTGATGTTGCCCACGAAATCAAGAACCCATTGGCAAGTCTGCGTTCGGCTGTCAGCACGTTGCGGATGGTCAAACGCGATGATCAGCGCGTTCAGTTGCTGGACGTCATTGAACACGATGTACGCCGCCTGGACCGGCTGGTCAGCGATATCTCAAACGCATCGCGACTGGACAGCGAACTGGTCAAAGAGGATGAATCTGAATTTGATTTGCTGACAATGCTGGGCAATCTGAACCAATATCTGGGCGAAGACGCCCGCAGCAAGGGCATCGACTATATTACGGATTTGCCGACCAATCCAATTTTGGTTCACGGCCTCGAAGCACGTTTGGCGCAGGTATTCGTCAATTTGATTACCAATGCGATATCGTTTTGCGAAGCAGATGATGCAATCCGCGTCTGGGCTCGCAAACGTGAAAACCGTGTTTTGGTTGTCATTGAAGACACTGGCCCCGGCATCCCCGAAGAAGCTTTGAACAAGATTTTCCAACGCTTCTATTCTCAGCGACCCGACGAACATTTCGGCAATAATTCCGGCCTTGGTCTGGCGATATCAAAGCAGATAGTCGAAGCGCATGGCGGCGTGATATGGGCAGAGAATATTCGCCCGACCGAAGCAGATATAACATCCGAACCTTTGGGTGCACGATTTGTCGTCGGCCTGCCTGTCTGAATTGATGTCTGGTGCACCGCCTAAACCGGACAACTCTGAACTAGCCAAGCAAACGACCCAACATGCCACTTGTGTAGCCGCACATGGCAAAGGTGTATTGATAACCGGAAGCTCGGGCAGCGGAAAATCTTCGCTGGCGATGTCCATGATGGGCCTGGGTGCCACGTTGATTGCGGATGATCGTGTTAACCTTAGTGTAGTCCATGGCCGTGTCATGGCTTCGGCCCCTGCAACAATCTCCGGGCTGATCGAAGTACGTGGAATCGGGATTTTGAAGGCAAATATAAATCGGGACACCAGTATAGAGCTTGTGATTGATCTTGATCATATTGAACTGGACAGGCTACCTCCTTTTCGGCGCATAACAGTGATGGGGCATTCTGTACCCTTGCTATATAAGGTCGAAACACTGCATTTTCCGGCAGCGGTGATGCAATATCTGGCCTATGGACGACAAGACGAATGACGGACAAGTTCAAATCAACCTCTGTACAAATCGTATTGATTACCGGGCCTTCGGGAGCCGGGCGATCGACTTCAATTCGTGCGCTGGAAGACCTGAATTTTGAAGCCATCGACAATTTGCCGTTGCGGCTGATACCAAAACTCTTGGACGGGCCTGAACCTAAGCGCCCGCTGGCGCTTGGGATTGATCCGCGCAATCGCGACTTTTCGACCGCAGCCTTGATTGAACTGATCACGGATCTTGAACAACGGACAGATTTCGACCTGACCGTGCTTTATCTGGACTGTCGACCTGATGTCCTGCTGCGCCGTTTCTCGGAAACCCGTCGGCGCCACCCGCTTGCCCCGGCTGAAAGTCCCGAAATCGGTGTGCAACGTGAACTTGAATTGCTGGCCGCCATTCGGCACCGGGCAGACCTTCTTGTCGATACATCTGATCTGAACATTCACCAGCTACGCGCCGAAATTGAACGGTGGTTCAACCCGCGCGCTGGTAATACGCTTGCGCTGTCCGTTCATTCGTTCTCGTACAAACGGGGTTTGCCGCGCGGAATGGATATGGTTTTTGACTGCCGGTTTCTGACCAACCCACACTGGCAACCTGATTTACGTGATCTGGACGGTCGTGATGCAAAGGTTGCAGCGCATGTTGCAACCGATATGCGGTTCACACCGTTTTTTGACCGGGTTCTGGATTTAAGCCGTTTCCTGTTGCCCGCATATGTGGACGAGGGTAAGTCGCATTTATCTATTGCCTTTGGCTGCACGGGTGGCAAACACAGATCAGTTGCTCTGGCCCAGGCATTGGCAAATGCACTTGAAGGTGACGGGCAGCAGGTATCAGTAAGACATCGCGAGCTGGAACGCCGCAGGACGGACGAAAGGTCGAATTGAATTGATCGGAATAGTAATCGTGGCGCATGGAGGGCTGGCCAGAGAATATTTGGCAGCAATAGAACATGTGGTTGGACGGCAAACCGGGATCAAAGCGATCGAGATGGAGCCTGACTATGTCCGCGAAACCAAAATACTAGAGATATGCAAAGCCGCCAACGACGTCGATTCGGGGGACGGCGTCGTCATGGTGGTGGATCTGTATGGCGGATCACCATCAAACCTATGTATGCAAGCCTGCGCCCCGTCAAAACGTCGCATTTTATACGGCGCAAATTTGCCGATGCTGATCAAGCTGGCCAAAAGTCGTCAAATGCCATTGGCAGATGCGGTACAAAACGCAATCCTTGCCGGCAAAAAGTATATGAACTCACAGAATATAAGCCACGATTAAAGGCGACTCAATGCAGATGACACAACGCAAATTGGAAATTGTTAACCAAAAAGGGCTTCACGCCCGTGCTTCGGCCAAACTGGTTGAAACGGTCGAGCAATTCGAGGCCAATGCCGAAATATCGCGCGATGGCCTGTCTGCCTCGGGTGACAGTATTATGGGACTTTTGATGTTGGCAGCGTCCCGTGGAACGACTATTGACGTCCAAACGTCGGGACCAGACGCAGAGGCACTGGCAGATGCGCTTGCCATCTTGGTGGCCGACATGTTCGGCGAAGGAAATTAGACGCCAATTCGCATTGGCGTGAAAAACAGGACAGGCAGATTGGTGGAGACTTCGCAAAACGACAATATCAGGGTCACGCCGCAGTCGGGCGAGGTTTATGACCGGCGAACGCTGACCTATGCCAACTCGTTTGATGATCCATGGACCGGGTTTGCCATCCGCGCAATCGAGTGGGTCACTGGCAAATTCACAATTTTGCGCATGATCAACAAATTTGAAAAGATCAACGCAAATTACCGAGGCCACGATTTTTGGCGCGGGGCGCTGGATATCATGGGAATCGATCTGACCACCCCGTTGGATCAACTAAAGAACATTCCCAAGGACGGCCCGGTTGTGGTCGTTGCCAATCACCCGCATGGCATGGTCGACGGCATGATTTTTGCCGACCTGATCGGCCATATTCGGCAGGATTATCGCATTCTGACTCGATCAGTTCTTGCGGGGCTAGACGAAGCCGCGACGTCATTCATGATTCCCGTTCCGTTTCCGCATGACCCGGATGCACAGCGCAAAATGGTCGAAATGCGCAGCAATGCCATGTCTCATCTTAATGATGGTGGGGTTGTGGCCTTGTTCCCATCGGGTGTCGTCATGTCATCCGACACTTGGTTCGGTCCGGCGATTGAACAGGAATGGAGCGTTTTTACCGCCAAGATGATCCGCAAATCCGGAGCCACCGTGGTGCCCATTTTCTTTCCAGGCAGCAATTCTCGCTGGTATCAGTTCGCCACCAAGATTTCGCCTGTTCTGCGGCAGGGGCTGTTGCTGCATGAGATTGTAAAGTCGTGCAACAAACCCATGGCGCCGGTAATCGGTTCACCGCTGAACGACGATCAGATGGCACAGGTAACAACCGATCCGCGTGGATTTATGTCGATGTTACGTGAGCATACGTTGTCTCTGGGACAAAAATAAGCCGACTAAAAATGTTTACGCGATAAGAAACCCATTTGGGTTTTTCGTATATTGTGCGCGCCTAACGCGTAGGAACGGGCACTTCGCCACGATAATCATAAAACCCACGTTTGGTTTTTCGACCCAACCAACCGGCTTCGACATATTTGGTAAGCAGGGGGCACGGGCGGTATTTGGTATCTGCCAGCCCGTCATGCAAAACGTTCATGATCGCAAGGCAGGTATCCAGCCCAATAAAATCGGCAAGTTCCAAGGGGCCCATTGGATGGTTGGCACCCAGTTTCATCGACTGATCTATTGATTCTACCGACCCGACCCCTTCATAAAGCGTATAAACCGCCTCGTTTATCATCGGCATCAAAATCCGATTAACGATGAAACCTGGAAAGTCTTCGGCGGTAGCAGATACTTTTCCAAGCCGATCCACAACATCTTTGCAGGCGTCAAATGTGGCAGCATCCGTGGCTATGCCGCGAATCAATTCTACCAGTTTCATCACCGGCACAGGATTCATGAAATGAAACCCCATGAACCGTTCAGGGCGGTCTGTGCGGCTGGCCAGCCGGGTGATTGAAATAGACGAGGTATTGGAAGTCAGGATTGTATGCGGCATCAGATGAGGTTGCAGATCCTCGAAAATTGCCTGTTTGACGGTTTCACGTTCGGTTGCAGCCTCAATCACCAGGTCAGTCGCACCGAGATCCGACAAAGCCAGAGTGGTTTCGATCCGCCCAATTGCGGCGGACATGTCAGATTCAGACAGCTTACCACGCCCAACCTGACGCGCCATATTCTGCTCAATCAACGAAACCGCGGCGGTCAGCGAATCCTGAGATATGTCGGTTAGCAGAACTTTGTATCCTGCCTGTGCCATCACATGAGCAATACCATTGCCCATCTGCCCTGCTCCGATTACGCCGATTGTCTGAATTGCCATGGCCATCTGCCTTTCATTTACGAACTGTATATCGGCCCAAAGCAATCGGGGACAAGGGCCAGTATTCGGGAAAATTTTTAGCGAATTATCTCATTAGCAAATTTGCAACTTCTTTGGATCAAACCATTAGGTGGGTGAAGAAAAATTGGTGGGTGATTTATGAGCTTAGAAGTGATGGGCGTTGGTGCGCCTGATGAATTGAGATGTCGGTACGGTGTGTCTAAACTGATGTTCCGGGGGCCACGCAGGAACCTGAACGACCCGTATGTGGCATTTCTGGGTGGGAATGAAACCTTTGGGAAACATGTTCAGACACCATTTGCGGCTTTGCTGGACGACGAAACTGACAAGAATTGTATCAATCTGGGTGTTTCAGGTGCGGGGTTAGATGCGTTTGCGAATGATCCAGAAGTCCTGAATCTCGCCAAGAATGCCGATCAGGTGGTTTTACAAGTCCTTGGGGCTCAAAGTTTGAGCAACCGGTTTTATCGGGTACATCCACGCCGCAATGACCGGTTTCTAGAGGCGTCGCCTTTACTATCCGCGATTTATCGCGACGTGGACTTTACCGATTTCAATTTCGTCAAACATATGCTTGGAACCTTGCATGATCTTTCCCCGAAACGGTTTGAAACGGTGCGGGATGAGATTCAGCAGGCCTGGCTGTCGCGCATGAAGCTTTTAGTTCAGACTATCAGCAACGACGTGGTGTTGCTGTGGCTGCGATATCACAAAGGTGGCGATTTATTGGGGTCAGAGCCGTTGGCCATTACCGACGCCATGATCGAACAGTTGCGACCAAGCGTAAGCAACGTTGTCGAGATACCGGTCGTTCCCTCCGGGATAACCGGTGAAATCGACGATATGATGATCGGGCAGATGCAGGCTCCTGCGGCGGCGCACCTGATTGGGCCGTCCACTCATCGCCAAATAGCCGAAACGCTTAAAGGCAGGATCCGGACTTAAAGATTGGGCCGGGAACGCTGTGCCGCCTGGCCAGCTGTCTCGGGCAATTGATTCAGGATGTATTTGGTCGCATTTGTAATCTGGTACAGCATCGAAACACCTGTCAGACTTGCTGATAAATCTGGATCGACACAAAGGGGCATTCAATATGGCCAATCCGCTATACGACACTTTATTTGGCCGCCATGCCGGAAAAACTACGCCATTTATTCATCTGGCTGATGGACGTTGCATTACACATTCAGATTTTTTAGAACATGCCGCGCAAATTGCCCATGCACTGACAGCTCTGGGCTTAAACGCTGGGGATCGGCTGGCAGCACAAGTTGAAAAATCGCCCGAGGCGCTGGCGCTTTATGCTGCATGCGCACAGACCGGAGTGGTTTTTTTGCCGCTTAATACTGCTTATACACCAAATGAAGTATCCTATTTTGTTAAAGATAGCGGTGCCAGTTTGATTGTTTGTGACGATGTAAACGAAGATGGTTTGACACCACTTGCTCAGGACGCAGGCATCCGAATTGAGACACTGAACGCAGACGGTTGTGGTCGTTTGATGGATCGGTCGGCAAATATGCCGACAACTTTTGAACCCGTGGACCGGTCTGGTGATGACCTTGCCGGCATACTTTATACATCTGGAACGACCGGGCGCTCAAAGGGCGCGATGATTACGCAGACCAATCTGATCTCAAATGCGCAGGCACTTGCTGAGTCCTGGCACTTTGGCGACGGCGATGTGTTGCTGCATGCTTTGCCAATATTCCATGTCCACGGTTTATTTGCAGCGACCAATGTGATGTTGGTGACAGGCGGGTCCATGATATTTCTGCCAAAGTTCGATCTGGATATTATGATTCAGATGCTGCCCAAAGCCACAGCAATGATGGGTGTTCCAACTTTTTACACCCGGCTTTTATCAGACCCAAGGTTCGATCGTGATCTGACAAAACATATGCGCCTGTTCATTTCAGGCAGTGCTCCTTTGCTTGCAGAAACGCATATTCAGTTTGAAAAGCGAACCGGCCACCGGATTCTTGAACGCTATGGCATGACCGAAACCAATTTGACCATTTCCAACCCCTACGACGGTGAACGCCGTGCCGGAACCGTTGGGTTGCCGCTGCCGGGAATCGAGGTCAAGATCACTGATTCCACCGGTTCTGAGGTTTCAGACGGCGAAGTGGGCCTGATCGAAGTGCGCGGCCCAAACGTGTTCAAAGGTTATTGGCAGATGCCAGAAAAAACCCGCGAAGAGCTGCGTGAAAACGGGTTTTTTATTACCGGAGATTTGGGAATACGTGAAAGCGATGGCTATATTACCATCGTTGGGCGCGACAAAGACCTCATTATTTCTGGTGGTTACAACATCTATCCCAAAGAGGTTGAACTGGCGCTTGATGCCCAACCGGGTGTTTTGGAAAGCGCCGTCATCGGTGTGCCGCACCCGGATTTTGGTGAATCCGTCGTCGGCGTATTGGTTGCACAGGGGGGCGCTGATTTGGATATTGATGCGATTACCGACGCAGTTGGCCAATTGTTGGCGCGCTTTAAACATCCTCGCAAGTTGGTGGTTCTGGACGAATTACCACGCAATTCCATGGGCAAAGTGCAAAAGAACCTGTTGCGAAATCAATTCGCCGATGCATTCACTCTGCAGGAATAAAGCCTAACCCGTTCGCCCAGAACCCAGCAAACGCCAGCCTGAAAGCCGCCATCAACATAGGCCGTGACCCGTTCAATCGTGTCTTTGCACGTTGTAATCTTTGGTCTTTTCGCAGCTATAGTTCGCCTGCTTCTTCCAGTACCTTACGCGCCGCTCGAAAACACTCAAGCGACTGAGGCACGCCGCAATATATGGCGATAACGTGGATGATCGCGCGAATCTGTTCCTTGGTAACGCCATTTGTCAGCGCACCCCGGCAGTGCAATTCCCATTCATTCATTTTGCCCAACGCCCCGATCATCGCCAGGTTCATCATTGACCGGGTTTTGGCATCAATTGCATCGTCCCCCCAGCCAAACCCCCAACACCAAGCGGTCATCGCGTGTTGAAACGGTGCGTTGAAATCGTCGGCCGCGTTCAGGCTTGCATCTACATAATCTGCACCAAGCGTTGACTTGCGTTGCTGCAAACCTTTGAGAAACAGGTCTTCATCAAATATATCAGGCATCATTGGTTCCTTACAAATTGCTTTGCTGCATCATGCACTGCCAGAACAACCGGACGCAATCCGCCATTGTGACCTGGCAATGACCCGCCAGCACAATTATCGGGCGATAGGCACAGCATTGTCATGCAGGGTAACGGCCCATCCATTTTGGACCTAAAGTTGACATTCATCTGGACCTATAACAATCAGCCGTTTCGCTGTGTTGTCAGTTCAGGATGACTCAAGCCGCAATGCGGGTGTAGAGTTATGCACTCATTCCAGACCTGAAGGGATATGTCATGGACGGCACATTCAATGAGAACGACATCAGCCGCGTTGTTGAGGCTGACAAAGCCCATATCTGGCATCACCTGAGCCAGCATAAACCGTATGAAACCAGCGATCCAAAAATCATTGTCGAAGGCAAAGGCATGCGAGTCTGGGATCAGGCCGGCCGCGAATTTTTGGACGCGGTGTCAGGTGGTGTATGGACCGTCAATGTTGGCTATGGTCGCGAAAGCATTGCCAATGCAGTACGGGATCAACTGGTTAAGCTAAACTATTTTGCTGGCTCGGCGGGGTCGATTCCGGGCGCATTGTTTGCGGAAAAACTGATCAGCAAAATGCCCGGTATGAGCCGGGTTTATTACACAAACTCGGGGTCCGAGGCGAACGAGAAAGCGTTCAAAATGGTACGGCAATTGTCGCATGCCAAATATGGCGGCAAGAAATACAAAATCCTTTATCGCGACCGCGACTATCATGGCACCACAATCGGGGCGTTGTCGGCTGGCGGTCAGGACGAACGCAATGCGCAATACGGCCCCTTTGCCCCCGGATTTGTGCGGGTGCCCCATTGCCTGGAGTATCGCGCATTTGAACAGGACGGCGCTCCGGTTGAAAATTACGGCGCATGGGCTGCGGACCAGATCGAACAGGTGATCCTGCGCGAAGGCCCGGAAACGGTTGGTGCCTTGTGCCTTGAGCCAGTCACTGCAGGCGGAGGCGTAATCACACCACCACAAGGCTACTGGGACCGGGTTCAGGAAATCTGTGCCAAATATGAAATTCTGCTGCACATTGACGAAGTTGTCTGCGGCATGGGGCGCACCGGGTCATGGTTTGGCTATCAGCACTACGGTGTTAAGCCGGACATGGTAACGATGGCCAAAGGCTTGGCATCCGGCTATGCGGCAATTGCCTGTC
>JAHRVZ010000419.1 GCA_019090405.1 Paracoccaceae bacterium | reverse complement strand
TCGAACCCTCGAACGCTTGCACGTTACTCCCTTAGCAGGGGAGCGCCTTCGACCACTCGGCCACGTCTCCACCGACGCGTATAGCTGGCCAAGCACCGGGAAAACAAGGCCCAAACTGTGGCGAAAGATAGATTTTCAGGCAGGCCCAGAAAAATAGCCGTTTCAACAGGATAGCATCGGACCAAGCTATGTTCTGCTTCGCGGGTAAGAACGGAGATTATCCATCTCTTGCGCCAATACGGCAATAATGTCAGCAATACTTAGACTACCGGCGACCAGCGCAAGAAGGATCACCAGATGAGAAAATCCAACACTGCCATTCCAACCACCACTATCGGTGCCTTCCCAAAACCTTCTTATGTGCCGGTGCGCGACTGGTTTGATATTTCGCGTGAAACTGGCGGGATGAATGCCAGCCAGACCACAACCGACTTCACCTCCGACAGCGCCCGTTTGGATGCCAACGATGAGGCGCTTTTTGTGCAGGCTGCCAAAGAGGTGATCGACATTCAGATCCGCTCGGGCGTGTCAATTCCTACAGATGGCGAAGTACGGCGCGAGAATTATATACACTATCATTGTCGCAAGCTGACCGGATTCGATTTCGTCGATCTGGAAAACCGAGTGTTGCGGGACGGTGCCTATATTACTGATTTACCAGCCATACGCAGCGCCATCAGCCATACCGGTCCCTGCTATGGCCCACATGATTACCGCGCCAGTCAGGCGGTCAGCACACGACCCGTCAAATTCACCCTGCCCGGCCCGTTGACGATTATGGATACGACCGCCGATTGCTTTTATGATGACCGGCCAAAGCTGAATGCTACGTTGGCAGAAACCGTAAACCGCGAGGTTTTGGCGCTGGCAGAGGCCGGGTGTCAGTACATTCAGGTGGATGAGCCGCTGTTTGCGCGTCAGGTCGATGACGCGCTGGATTTCGGTATGGAAGGGTTGGAACGTTGCTTTCACGGGCTGCCTGAATCGGTGACGCGGGTGGTGCATATGTGCTGTGGGTATCCGGATCATATTGATGATGATGATTACAAAAAGGCCGACCCAGACAGCTATCACCGGTTGGCCAGCACCATTGATGATGCCGCGTTTGATCAGATATCCATCGAGGATGCGCATTGCTGCAATGATTTGAATTTGCTTGATAAATTGAACAATAAGACGGTGATATTCGGCGCTGTTGCCATTGCGTCCAGCAAGGTTGAAACCGTCGATATGGTCGAAGCACGTTTGCGCGCGGCCCTTGCACATATTGATCGGGATCGTCTGGTGGTTGCGCCTGATTGCGGATTGGGGCTTTTGTCGGCTGAATTGGCCGAAGCGAAACTGAACGTCATGTGTCAGGCGGCGGCACGCATTTAAGGTCTAGCGCGTTGTAATCTGGCATCCGTTTTCTTTAAAAGAAAACGAGCCGGAAAATTTGAAATTTTCCGTTGTCGCCGACAAATCAGGTGTTGAACAAAAAGTGCAGCACATCGCCGTCTTTGACCAGATATGTCTTGCCCTCAGCGCGCATTTTTCCGGCCTCTTTGGCAGGCTGTTCCCCACCCAATGCGACGAAATCCGGATAGGCGATGGTTTCGGCGCGAATAAACCCACGCTCAAAATCACCGTGGATCACACCAGCCGCCTGAGGCGCCAACGTCCCTTGAGGGATCGTCCATGCGCGGGCCTCTTTGGGGCCGACAGTGAAATACGTCTCAAGATGCAGCAATTCGTATCCGGCGCGGATCAGACGATCAAGACCGGCCTCGGACAGGCCCATTTCCTCAAGGAACATCTGAGCTTCGTCAGGTTCCAACTGGCTGATTTCTTCCTCAATCTGGGCAGAAATAATCACATGCGCATTGCCCTGCGCCGCGGCCATTTCAGCAACCCGCGCTGAGTGTTCATTTCCTTCCGACGCATCGTCTTCGCCAACATTACAGACAAACAACACCGGCTTGGACGTCAAAAGCTGCAGCATTTTCCACGCCTTGGTATCCTCTTCGTCAACGTCAACGACACGGGCCGGCTTGCCATCTTCCAGCGCCGACAACGCGTCTTTAAGCAGGCGTTCCTGTTGCACCGCCTCTTTGTCGCCACCACGCACCTTGCGCACCAAACCTTGCATACGCTTTTCGATGCTTTCGATATCGGCCAGCATCAGTTCGGTCTCGATTGTTTCCGCGTCTGAAACCGGATCAACGTGATCTTCAACATGAGTGACATTGCCGTCTTCAAAACAACGAAGCACATGCGCAATGGCGTCAACTTCGCGGATGGTGGCCAGAAACTGATTACCCAGCCCTTCGCCGCGCGAGGCACCTTTGACCAGACCGGCAATATCAACAAACGTCATCCGGGTTGGGATGATCTGTTTTGATCCGGCAATTTCTGCCAACTGGTCCAGCCGTGCGTCCGGAACGCCGACCTCGCCCACATTGGGTTCGATGGTGCAGAACGGAAAATTCGCCGCCTGTGCAGCGGCGGTTTTGGTCAGTGCGTTGAACAATGTGGATTTGCCGACGTTCGGCAGACCCACGATTCCCATTTTGAAACCCATGATGGCCCCCGAATTCAGTGTCGCGCGGTTAATAGTGTCAGCGCGCGTCGGACGCAAGCCATGC
>JAHRVZ010000034.1 GCA_019090405.1 Paracoccaceae bacterium | reverse complement strand
GGCGGCGAAGGGCGCATCGTGTTTCGCGCCGACGCCGAAACTGGCGATATGTTTGACGCTTTGCGTGACCGTCTGACCCGCGTTCTGGGGCGTGAATTTGCGGATAATGCGCTGGCGATTGACGCCACGCGTGACGATATCCGGTTGTTTGGTTACGCGGCTTTGCCGACCTATTCACGTGGGGCTGCTGTGGCGCAATATCTGTTCGTCAATGGTCGCCCGGTAAAGGATAAAATGCTGACCGGTGCGCTGCGCGGTGCCTATTTCGATTTTCTGTCCCGTGATCGTCATCCGGCTGCTGCGTTGTTTCTGGATTGCGACCCGACCTTGGTTGACGTCAATGTTCACCCCGCAAAATCCGAAGTCCGGTTTCGTGATCCCGGCATCGCGCGTGGCCTGATTGTTTCAGCCTTGCGCCATGCCTTGGCCGAGGCCGGACATCGTGCGTCGACAACTGTGGCTGATGCAACTTTGGGCGCGATGACACCGCAAATATCTGGCGCGCGCGTCTATCAGATGGACCGCCCGTCGGTTGGCGCGCGCAATGCTGCCTTTGCGGCGCAGGCTCCGGGTTTTGCGGAAATGCGCCACGACTATAGCGGACAGGTTGTTGATCCGACGCCCGACGCCGCCAACAGCGAAGAGGCCCGCAGGGCAGATGAGCAGCTACCCCTTGGTGCGGCCCGCGGGCAGGTGCATGAAAACTATATTATCGCCCAGACCGCTGACGGCATGGTCATCATTGATCAACACGCCGCCCATGAACGTCTGGTGTACGAGAAACTAAAAACGCAAATGGCAGAAAACGGAGTCGCCGCGCAGGCGTTGCTTATCCCAGAAATCGTTGATTTATCCGCTGCTGAATGTTCGCAATTGATGGACATTGCCCCGGACCTTGCACGCCTTGGCCTGACGATTGAACCCTTTGGCGGCGGTGCTATTGCGATCCGTGAAACGCCTGCCTTATTGGGCGAGATCAACGCCACCGCAATGATCCGCGATATTATGGACGAACTTTCCGATCTGGGAAGCACCCAAACCGTCGAGGCTCGGCTTGAGGCGATCCTTAGCCGTGTCGCCTGTCACGGTTCAATCCGCTCTGGCCGCCGTATGCGCGCCGAAGAAATGAACGCCCTGTTGCGCGAGATGGAGGCAACGCCGCATTCCGGTCAATGCAACCATGGCCGCCCGACATACGTTGAACTGAAACTGGCTGATATTGAACGGCTGTTTGGACGCACATGATAAAGATTGGCACAGAAACTTACGCGCTGAACGACCCGGTTGTGATCGTGATTCTGATGGCTGCGGGGGCTATTTTACTGATCGTCCTTCTATTGATCATCGCGGTTCGCGCCGCTGGGCGATCCGCTAAAATGGTGGCACCTTTGACCCATCAATTGGCAACGCTGGGTCAAAATGTTCAGCAACTTGGCATGGGACAGGAACAAATGCGAGGTGGCCTGCAGAACGTGTCAGACACGCAGGTCAACGCGCAGGTGCAAATGACCCAAATGGTCGAAACCCGCCTTGGGTCACTTCAGCAGCAAATGAACGACCGGCTGGCCGAAAATGCGATGAAATCCGCCCGATCCCTGACAGATATGCAGGAACGGATGAAGGACACGTTGCACGGCACCTCAAAGCAAACAACAACGTCGCTGACGCAACTTCAGGAACGTCTTGCGGCCATTGATAAAGCACAGGACAATATTACCAAACTCAGCAGCGATGTGCTTGGCCTTCAGGATATTCTTAGCAATAAACAAACCCGTGGGGCGTTTGGTGAAATTCAGCTGAATGACATCGTATCCAAAGCACTGCCAGCCGACAGCTACGCCCTGCAGGCGACCCTAAGCAACGGTAAACGCGCTGATTGTCTGATTCATTTGCCAAACCCCCCGGGGCCGATTGTGATCGACAGCAAATTCCCGCTTGAGGCATACGAGGCCCTGCGCCGTGCCGAAACGCCCGCCCAGACAAAAGAGGCCACGCGTATGATGCGCACATCGGTTCGCACCCACATCAAAGCGATATCCGAGCGCTATATCATCGAAGGCGAAACCGCTGATGGTGCATTGATGTTCCTGCCGTCCGAGGCGGTTTATGCCGAACTTCACGCTAATTACCCGGAACTCGTCCGCGAAGGTTTTGCCGCCCGCGTCTGGATCGTTTCGCCCACGACCTGCATGGCGACGCTGAACACTATGCGTGCGATCCTAAAGGACGCGCGCATGCGTGATCAGGCTGGTGCGATCCGAAAAGAGTTGGGGTTGCTATATGCTGACGTAGATCGTTTGGGCGACCGCGTGAGCAATCTGGACAAGCATTTCGGGCAGGCCAGCAAAGACATTGCCGAAATCAAGATCAGTGCTGATAAGGCGGGTCGCCGTGCGCAGCGGCTTGATAATTTCGACTTTGAAGAATTGGCAGATCAGGACGCTGGTAATGTGGTTTCCCTGGTTAAACCCGACGGTCAGTCCGAGCCATAAATTGCACGGTCAGTCAGGCCATCATTTCGATATAGGGGCCGGGTACATGACTGAACCGCGTGGCACCCAGGTCAGATTGGATCATGGCTATCCTGGTTGGAATATTGGGATTCAAATTCGATCAGTTTCTGTTTGCGCCAGAGGCCACCGCCATAGCCTGTTAATGATCCATCAGCACCAATCACCCGGTGGCAAGGAATCATAATCGCGATCTGGTTTGCGCCATTGGCGCGCGCCACTGCACGCACCGCGCTGGGTCGCCCCAAGGTGCGGGCCAACTGACTATAACTACGGGTTTGTCCGGCGGGAATGGTTTGCAGTTGGGTCCAGACGGATTTGCTAAATTCCGTCCCGTGCAAGGCCAGCGGTATGGTGAAATCGGCGGATTCGCCCCGGAAAAATCTGTTTAGCTGGGTTTTGGCGAGCTGAGTAGGCGAAGGGCAACCAAACCCGAACCGACCTTTGACGGCTTGTGATAGTCGTTTGAGTTGATTTGGCAAAGCCTTGCGATCACTGAATTCCAGCAAATGCAAATGGCTTTGATCGCTAACGGCAATCATTGGACCAAGAGGGGTCTGGAACCAATCGGCCTGCAACATAGCTGGTTCTGAAAACTTAGCTGGGGCGTGCCCAAGAAGGCTGGCAAAAGCTGTTCGAAAGGCGCTGGGCGACTCGTATCCGGCGTCCAGTTGCGCCTGGATCACTTGCCCACCTGCTGCGAGCGTAGAAAACCCAGATTGCAGGCGTCGTTGACGGGCCATGTCCAAAAAAGTGCAACCGAAATGCCGCTTGAAGGCGCGTCTGATGGTTGAAGGATCATACCCAAGGGTAGCGATATCGGCCTCGCTCCATCGTTTGCCGGGGTTCGCTTCCAACCGAGTGACAAGGTCTTGTATGGTCGGGTCTGCCTCGGCAGCCGTATTGATCGGATGGCAACGTTTGCAGGGTCGAAACCCGGCATCCAGACAGGCCGACACATCTGCGTAGAATTGACAGTTTTCCGGTTTGGGTTTGCGTGCGGGGCAGGTGAGGCGGCAAAATATACCCGTTGTTCGCACACCAACATAGGCGCGCCCGTCCCATGCCGGGTCACGCGCAACCAAAGCTGAGTAAAGCCGTTCGGTATCAAGTAAATCAAACATCATACCGGTTAATATAAGTGATTCATTTGTAAGTGGCGTCGATTATCGGGCGCTTATTGTTGTTTTTGATAAATCAGCAAATTTTTGGTATGTTTGAGCAAGATCAAAGACTCGGGCCAGACCCGTGACGTCTGATAACCCCAGTTGCGATGAACCGATGAAAGGGCACGTTATGGAAATTGTTGCCGGCAAAGTGGCGCAAGTCATATTGATGGGACGCGAGTTGGGTCGCGCCGAGGGTGAATTGCGAGCGTTCATCGACCGGATGAGCGAGGACGAGCAGGCCGAATTGGTCGCCATCATGTGGGTTGGCCGCGGAAGTTTCGAGCTGGATGATTTTGCCGAGGCATTAGAGACTGCACGACGCGAAGCAACGACGCCCTGCGCAGATTATATCATTGGCACGCCGCATATGTCCGACCATCTTGAAAACGGGTTGGATGCATTGGGGATTTCAGCGATGGATGAAGAAAACGACCTGATGTGAAGGATGCCGCACCGATGGTAAAAAGTTTTTTACCTCCGGTGGGGATATTTTTGAACAAAAGAATTTCATATTAGGTGATCGGTAATTTCCAGATGTTGGGACAAGGCGTCGATGTGCTGCATCCAGGCGCTGACCAGTTTTGAATCACTTGGCGCGGCGTGGACACCGGGAGTGATGTCGCCTGCCAAGATGGACGTGACAGCCAAAGAGACAGGGACAGAGACAAGGCGCGCCATGGCGGTGCCGCGGTCGTCGCCCCAGGCATCCATCAAATAGGTTTTATGCCAGACGGTTTTATTGTTGTTTTCGATCTTCAGGCTAACGCAAAGGATGACGCGATCAGGTTCGCCTTCGTCATAGGCATTATCGGCCCAGAACTGGTCAGACATTTCGGCCAGCCGTGCATCGCCTTTTGGTCCGGTCAGGGTTTCGACCTCGGTGAACACATCGCTCCAGGCGTCTGCCCAGCCATTCAGGCGCAGGGTGCCACGCACAAATTCGCGGATTGGTCCGGCGTCTTGCAGATCGTATTGTTGAATGAACGGTATGCTGTCGCGGTTTGGGTAGACTTCGAATGTTTCGGGAGTTGGCAGTGGCGCGGTATAGCTGTCGATGGCATTCCAGGGACGGTCGACATTGCGTTCTTTGTAGTTACGGATTGATCGTGACGGGGAACAGAGCGCCTTGAGCACACCCAAAGGGGACCAGCTGAATTTATATCGAAATGGGTTCGGGGTCTTTGGAACACCACCGCAATATGAAATAAAACTGATGTGGTTTTCAGTGTCATATGCATCCGAGGCGCGATAGTCGGCTACCAGATGATGCGCCATCAGGTGGTCGATACCGGGGTCCAGCCCAACTTCGTTGACCAATGCAACACCGGCGGTTTTGGCAGCCTCATCCAGCGCCCGCATTTCGGGTGCAATGTAGGACGAGCTGACGAAATTGGCGGATTTTGAGATAGCCAGTTCTGCCAGTGGCACATGCCAATCGCCCGGCAGCATCGACACAACGACATCACCCGCGTTCAGGGCGTTGCCGAGTGCATCCATGTCAAAACTGCGGATATTGGTTGTTATGTCGCCAACAGCATCCTGGGCTTTGTCGACAGTTCGGTTCCAGACAACGACATCTTGACCGGACCGGATCAGTTTGCGCAAACCGGGAATTGCGGAAAGGCCGGTGCCGCACCAATGAATTGTCATGGCTTATACCTCTTTGATGTGTTGGTCGTATATGGCTTTTGCCCGCCCCCAGACGCCAGCATCCAATGTGTTCAGAGTAAGCAGCGACGGCAAAAGCTGGTCGGCGTAATCCTCGGAACTTTCGACTGGCAGCATGGATGGCAGGTTGTCGATGGCGGTAACGTCCAATGGCGGGGTGTCGTGGACACGCAAAGCTGGTTTGTCCCAGCTGGTCGTCCGGTCATAAACCTTGATCGGGGAAAAATCGCTGTCCGGATCACAGGCGATGTCACCGATAACGGATAATGTGCGTGGGTCTGTTTTGGTGCTGGCCGGCACAAAGACAGGTGTTCCGGGGCGCGCAAGGATGCAATTCAGAAATATGTCGTGGTTCAGGATTTCGGGGAACGGCCCACCATTTGCAGTTTCGGCCATATCCCATTTGGTGACCGAAACGCCAAGGGCCGCGCATAGATCGCTGGCCCCTGTGCCTACTCGCCCCAAGGCGCCGATGACGATGGTGGCAGGACGATCCAGGCCAATGGCAGACAATTCGGCGTCTAGGTCGGATTGCAAAGCAGACGCACTGGGATAGACCGAGACAGGGCCAGCGATTTCACCGCGCTGCTGAGCCGCCCAGCATTTCAGTGAAACGGCAGCACCAGCATAACCAGCCCAATAGCCAAAGGCGGCGACGCGGCGGCCCTGTTCATCGGTAAGGTACTCCAGATCATACAGCGTGCCACCGCCTGCTTTGAACCGTTTTAACAGGGTTTGGCCCGATGGTTGACCTTTGTAAGCGTGACCAAACAGGATGTGGCGATGGGTTAGGGGGCTGCCGTCTTCGGGCAACTCCTTTAGGCCAAAGATGATGGCATCTGCGGGGGCTGTGGGCCAGCTGTTTTCCGGCGCTAGTTCGCATCCGGCATCAACGTAGCCGTCAATCGGAATGGCGCGAACAGAACTGTGTTCGACAGTCACGCGCAGCCCTGCATCCAGCAGGGCGCGTGCGCCATTTGGGGTCAGGCCAACACGCTCTTCGTTGTCACGTTGTTCGGCGCGTATCCAGAGATGTGTCATTTATTACATTCCTTCTGCGAAATGAAATCTCATGATTGAGAACCATTAGAAATGGGTTTGTGCATAGTGACGATCAGGGGTTTCCAGATGAGGAACCGCGTTAAACAGCACCGGGCTTAGCTGGTCGCCAATGGGGAACAACCGGTGCATGGATGTGTTCATAATGGCAAGCGCAAGGCGCGACATTGAGGGTGTATCCAGCCCCAGAAAGCGGCGCATCGTCATTGAAATCAAACCACCGGATGTTACCACCAGTGCCGGACCGGGGCCGCTGGCGATTTCGTGCATGACGTCAGACACCCGAGTTTCAAATTCGGCAAAACTCTCAGGAGGATTGTCGATTTCGCCGTTCTGCCAGGCAGTAAACACCATTGGCAAATGGGTGATAAATCCATCGCGTTCTGTTGGTACTTTGGTACCGCGCTGCTGTTCCAGCAGGCTAGCGAGGGTGAAATATTCCAATTCATTCAGGCGTTCATCCTGCTCTAGAATGCCGCCATACCCCATACTTTGAGCGGTTTCGACCTGACGGATCAGAGTGCCGCTGAATACACGAGGATGAAAGGCTGCGGTTGATCGCAAATGATCGCCAAGCCAGATGGCTTGTTGATGGCCAAGGGTGCTTAGTTTGTCATAGCTGGCTTCGTCTTTGGCACCGCTGTTGGCCTGACCGTGCCGAATAAGAGTAATGTGAGACATATG
>JAHRVZ010000418.1 GCA_019090405.1 Paracoccaceae bacterium | reverse complement strand
TGTCATAGGGCGTGTTGGCGTTTTCCGGCACCAGCGTGTCCAAAGACGATTCAATCCGGCCCGGTTCGTCAAAAAACGGACGCACGGGTGGTTTCTGGCGGTTGTTCAATGGCAGGAAGTCGACAAGACGGCGAACTTCGGCCAAAGCCTCGACATCGTTTTCAAATGCACCATCTGCGACCGATGACTTGCGCGTGTGGGTCGTCGCCCCGCCCAGTTCTTCGGCTGTGACGACTTCGTTGGTCACCGTTTTCACTACATCGGGACCGGTGACAAACATGTAAGAGCTGTCTTTAACCATAAAGATAAAATCGGTCATCGCGGGGGAATAGACCGCACCCCCGGCACATGGCCCCATCACCAGCGAGATTTGCGGAACAACGCCGCTGGCCATGATATTGCGCTGGAACACCTCGGCATAGCCCGCGAGGCTGGCGACACCTTCCTGAATGCGCGCGCCGCCAGAATCGTTTATGCCAATGACAGGCGCGCCGTTTTGCATTGCCATATCCATAATTTTACAGATTTTCTGCGCGTGCGTTTCGGACAATGACCCGCCAAACACGGTGAAATCCTGACTGAACACATAGACCATGCGGCCATTGATAGTGCCCCAGCCGGTGATCACGCCGTCACCCGCCGGCCGGTTCTTTTCCATACCAAAATCGGTGCAACGATGCGCGACAAACATATCGAACTCTTCAAAGCTGCCTTCGTCCAGCAACAGTTCAACCCGTTCGCGTGCGGTCAGTTTGCCTTTGGAGTGCTGAGCGTCAATGCGGTGTTGACCACCACCAAGGCGCGCGGTCTCGCGGCGGGTTTCAAGTTCGGCAAGGATGTCTTTCATGGCGGCATGTCCCTCATAAAGTTCGCTATACCATAAGGGATCAGCACCGCAGACCAAAGCAGTTTTCAGCAAATTTGCAAACTATTGGCAATCACTATGTTGCATATTGCAAAATTGCTAAGCTCCCCTTGCACTCTTGGCTGTGATTGTCATGTTGCAAAAGCATACTTCAAGGCAATTTCATGTCCGTGTCTACCAACCCTCAAAACCAGAGGACACCTCCTCATATCGCAACGCTGATCCTGATGTCCGGATTGGCGGCTTTGGCGATGAATATTTTCCTGCCCAGCCTGCCGGGCATGACTGTGCATTTCCAGACCGACTATGGGCTTATGCAATTGTCGGTGGCCTTATATCTGGGCACAAGTGCGGTGTTTCAGCTGTTCATTGGCCCGATTTCGGACAACATCGGCAGGCGGCCGGTCATTCTGGTTGGTTTGGCAGTGTTCATGCTGGCGACATTGGGTTGCCTGTACTCGACCTCGATCGAAATGTTTCTGTTTTTCCGAATGTGCCAAACCTCAATCGCAGTAGCTATGGTACTTAGCCGGGCAATTGTGCGGGATTTGTATGACCAGGATAAAGCCGCCAGCATGATTGGTTATGTTACGATGGGCATGGCAGTTGTACCGATGCTTGGTCCGGCTATCGGCGGCATGCTGGATCAGCTTTTTGGCTGGCAAGCCAATTTTTGGCTGCTGCTTATTCTGGCAGCAGCAACGATGGTGTTGGTCTGGGTCGATGTGGGCGAAACCGTTACCAAGACCGGGCAAACCTTAAGGCAGCAATTCGCCGAGTATCCCGAACTTTTGAGCAGCCCTCGGTTTTGGGGGTATGCCATTGCATCCGGAGCCTCGTCAGGCGCGTTTTTTGCCTATCTGGTTGGCGGCCCGTTTGTCGGCAATGTGGTGTTCGGTCTGTCACCAAGCGTCTTAGGTATCTATTTTGGTGCACCAGCACTTGGCTATTTTGTCGGAAATTTCCTGTCAGGACGTTACTCCATGCGGATCGGCGTAAACCAAATGGTGCTTTATGGCTGTACATCCACCATTCTGGGTGTTGTTGTTTCGCTGCTTGTGTTTCTTGCCGATGCTGCCAGCCCAGAGAGCTTTTTCGGGCTAATGGTGTTTATTGGCCTTGGAAACGGTATGTCGATACCCAATGCCACGGCGGGCATGTTGTCTGTACGTCCATATCTGGCAGGCACCGCATCCGGGCTGGGCGGTGCATTGATGATTGGTATCGGCGCAATTCTTGGGGGTATAACCGGAGCATTGCTGTCCGAAGAATCCGGCGCCTTTCCGTTGCTTTATATCCAGATTGTAACCGCCACCGTGGGCCTGATCGCTATTCTTGTGGTCATCCGTCGGCAAAAACAATTGGGCCTTTGATGGCTTGCAGGACGAAGTTAGCAAAGTTAGCATAGTGACAGGCCAACTTTGCAAAGGCGATACATGGCGACCCAGAAACTATATGCAGGTGCCAAACTGCGCGAGATGCGCACCCGGATCGGTCTGACGCAAAAGAACTTTGCGGCCAAGCTGGGTGTGTCCCTGCCCTATCTTAACCAGATGGAGAACAACAACAGGCCAGTATCGACGACGGTTATTCTGGCGCTGGCGCAGGAATTCGGCATGGACGTGACCGAGCTGAGCACCGGCGACAGCGAACGTCTGGTCAGCGACATGCGCGAAGCCCTTGCCGACCCGATCTTTGCCGACGCCGCCCCGCCGCTAGCGGATCTGCGTTTGACGGCGTCAAACGCGCCATCACTGGCACGGGCGTTCATCGAACTGCACCGAAGCTATCGCGAAACACAGGAACGGTTGGCGTCACTGGACGAGGCATTGGGCCGCGAAGATGCACGCCCACAAGCCAGCCCATGGGACGAGGTGCGCGACTTTTTTCACTATTGCGACAACTATATTGATGCAGTGGACCGCGCGGCCGAGCATTTTGCCAGCCGGGGGCGCGATCCACAGGGCATCCGGGCCACGGCTGTGGCTTGGTTGAAAACTCAAGGCGTCGAGGTTCAACTGAATGACATCGAAACCCTGCGCCACTATGATCCGTCAAGCAAACAGTTGCACCTGTCGTCACGCACGCCTCCGGAAACGCAGTTGTTTCAGCTGCTTTTGCAGGTGGCGTTGCTGGATCAGGACCGATTGCTTGAGGCGACGCTGGACTTTGCCAGGTTTCAAAGTAACGAGGCACGTGCCATCGCCAAAATCGGATTAGCCAATTATTTTGCCGGCGCGGCGCTGATGCCTTATGCGGCCTTTTTACGGGCCGCACAGGAGTGCCGTCACGATCTTGAAGTTCTGAGCAGTCGGTTTGGGGCTTCGATTGAACAGGTGGCGCATCGGTTGTCGACGTTACAGCGACCCGGCGCAAAAGGTGTTCCGTTCTTTTTTGTGCGCGTGGATCAGGCGGGAACGATCACCAAACGCCACAGCGCAACGCGATTGCAATTCGCCCGGTTTGGCGGTGCCTGCCCGCTTTGGAATGTGCACCGAGCGTTTGAAACACCGGGGCGGTTTTTGCGGCAACTGGCGGAAACACCAGATGGGGTACGCTATATTTCGCTGGCGCGGGACGTGTCAAAATCGAGCGGGTCATACGGAGCGCCGGTGCGGCGCTATGCGATAGCCTTGGGGTGCGAAGTGCGCCATGCGGGATCATTGGTTTATGGCGATAATCTGGATGTGACCAAGGCCAGCGCCTTTGAGCCGATTGGAATTTCCTGCCGGATTTGCGAGCGCAAGACCTGTCACCAGCGATCCGTGCCACCGCTTGAGCGTCGATTGACGATCAACACCGATCAGCGCGGTGTGTTGCCCTATCAGGTAGACTGAGGGGCGGTCGCGTGCCGCCGGAAGGTTTTTAAGTGCCTCCGGCGGGAGTATTTTGGACGAGAAGAATTTGGGGGTTATTTTGACAGAATACCCCAGATTTCATCCTTGAGCATGGCGCGCTTTTTACGCAGTTCTATGCCAGCGAGATCTTCCATTGGTTCCACATTGGTTTCGGCGCGGTGAATGGCCCGGTTCAGATCGTGGTATTCGTCATGCAGGCGCGCAAAATGGGCGTCTGATTGTTTCAGCTCGCTCATCTGTTCGACTTTGTCGGGGAATTCTTCGGCCAGTTCGTGGGGCGTGTGCGACATATGTTTGTTCCTTCGGGTTAAAACGTCCTAACAACGATAACTCATTATGTAGAGGCGACTTTGACGAGGATCAAATGCCCGCTATCTTTTGGCTTTCCTCCAGCCAGCATCAAGCGCATTCTCAGCTGTGCAAAACCAACGCTCGCCTTTGTTTTCGCTGATAACGGTACGTTGGTAGTCGCGTTGCCCCGGAACGTGATAAATGCGCGCACCTTTGGATGAAATGTTACCTTTGATGAGGCAATCGCGGTCTGGGGCTGGTCTGTCTGGGGCTGGTCTGTCTGGGGCTGGTCTGCCTTTGGCCGGGTTTGCGCGAAACTGTGCCGGGGACTGAATGTAATGGGCGTGCAAGCCACGATTATTGATCGCGGCGCCTTTTTCATCCAGATCATATTCCATCGAGTATTTCCGGTAGGCAAAGGCCAAGCCGTTCGCAACCATGTCTTGTCCCGCGTCGCGACCATCAACCCAGCATCGCGCAACGGTGCGATTGTAGCGATCCGTTGTGATCGTATCACATCTGGCAATCTTGCCGTCATAATGGGCGCGAACCTGATCCGAAACCCAGTGTCCACAAGGCCAGCTTGCGCGTTGCTGACTATCACAGGTCTGTGCCAGCTCGGGCGCGTCGATACCGTGCAGGCGTACACGGGTGTCCGCGACATCCCACGTGTCGGCATCAATAACGCGAATGATGCCCTGCGGGTTGGCCACGGCCATCAATGGCAGCGTGATGAGAACGAAAACGGCACAAATCCTTAACATTTGGTTAACGTGGGCAGTCCACGCAGTAAATACAACCGATTTTGTTAAGAGAGGTTAACGTTGTGACTGTTGCCAGCG
>JAHRVZ010000417.1 GCA_019090405.1 Paracoccaceae bacterium | reverse complement strand
TATCGCCGAGCAGCACGCCGCACTTGCAGAACAAAGCGAACAAGAGGTTCTGGACCAGCTTGAGCTGCCCAACCCCGACGACATGCAGGCCGGCGATGATTTCAGCGCCTTTATGAAATCGACCGTACCCGCCGCATTGCGTAACCGCGCCCTGCGTAAACTTTGGACGAGCGATCCGATTCTGGCGAATGTGGATTTACTGGTGGATTATGGCGATGACTTCACCGGTAAGAATGATCCGGTCGGAGTGATCAAAACCATCTATCGCGTCGGTAAAGGTATGCTGCCTGACGAAGAAGAAACTCCCGAAATCAATGAAGATGTAGACAAGCCCACAGAACAGCTCGCCCAAGCGGAACAGGAAACTGAGGCGGAAATCAGTGACCACGATGCTTTGCCAGAAGTCGCCCCCGAAGTTGTCGCTGAACAAGATCAACCCAAAGCCCCTGCCCCACGCCGCCGGATGCGGTTTGAATTTGACCCAGTCAACCAATCTGGAATCGCGGAAATGGAAACAGTATGAACGCCACTGCAACAGTCACAAATATCGCCGAAGAAGACCAACTGCGTGCGGATATGTACAATTTCCTTGGCCTGTTGCTGGCCGGACCGCCGGACAAAGACACTCTGGTCAAAACCACCGCGCTGACAGGTGACACCAGCCCCCTTGGCGAGGCCATCAATACTATGGCGCGCGTGGCCAAAGCGACCAACGCACCTGCGGTTGAAAGTGAATTTACTGCATTGTTTATTGGCTTGGGTCGCGGCGAGCTACTGCCTTATACCAGCTATTATCTGACCGGGTTTCTGAATGAGAAACCACTGGCATTGTTGCGCAAAGATCTGGTCGGCCTGCATATCAAACGTGCCCCGAACGTTTATGAGCCAGAGGATAATATCGCCAGCCTGTTGGAAATGATGGGCGGATTGATCACCGGGCGTTTTGGCGAAATCGCAACGCTGCACACGCAAGCCGCCTTTTTCAACAAACACATCGGTTCATGGGCCGAACACTTTTTTGCAGATTTGGAAACCGCGAAATCATCGGTGTTTTATGCCCCTGTGGGCAGCGCCGGCAAGGCTTTCATAGAGATCGAGCGCGAAGCGTTTCGACTGAATGCGGGCTGAAGCCCAAAAAACCGGCCCATTGCGGGCCACAACAGGAGGAAATCCAGATGGGAAACAAAGAGGACGGCGCTGAAAACAACCGGCGCAAGTTTCTGAAACTTGCCATTGCATCAGCCCCGGCTGCAGTCGCTGCCACCACAATAAGCGGTAGCGCCGCACAGGCGGCAGAACTGGACGATGCTGGCAGTGGGCTGCGCGACACGGCTCATACCCGAGCCTATTTCGAAACGGCAAAAATTTAGAGAGTTTTTAACGACGGCCAATGGTTGCGTGACGCCCGACGGTCGAAGGTGAAAATTCAGACACCCAAAACAGGGAGAAGAAAATGCTGAGGAAAAAAACCAACGGGGTTGCGAGACGCCCCCAGCGGACAAGCCTCTTGTCAAATATCGCCGAGAAATCGGTAAACCGGCGCAGTTTTTTGCGCGGGTCAGGTCTGGCCGTTGGTGGTCTGGCCTCGATCAGTGCCTTTGGCGGCACGGTCGCTCAGGCGCAAACATCTGACGCGATGGACAGTGCGGTAAAAACCGTCAAATCGGTTTGCTGTAACTGTTCAGTCGGCTGCACCGTGCTGGCCGAGGTCGATAACGGCGTTTGGATCGGCCAAGAGCCGGGCTTTGACAGCCCGTTCAACCTTGGGGGTCATTGTGCCAAAGGGGCAGCAGCCCGTGATGCCGCCCATGGCGAGCGTCGGCTGAAATACCCCATGAAAAAAGAAAACGGCGAATGGAAACGCATCAGCTGGGAACAGGCCATCGACGAGATTGGCGACCAGATGGGTACTATTCGCGACGAAAGCGGCCCGGACAGTGTTTACTGGCTTGGGTCTGCAAAGTTCAACAACGAACAGGCCTACCTGTTCCGCAAATTTGCCGCCTATTGGGGCAGCAACAACGTCGATCATCAGGCGCGGATTTGCCATTCAACCACGGTGGCCGGTGTCGCGAATACATGGGGCTATGGCGCCATGACCAACAGCTACAACGATATTCACAATTCAAAAGTGATGTTGGTGATCGGCGGCAACCCTGCCGAAGCACACCCCGTTTCGCTGTTGCACCTGATGAAAGCCAAAGAACAGAATAACGCCCAGCTTATCGTGTGTGACCCACGTTTCACCCGCACCGCGGCCCATGCTGACGAATATGTCCGCATCCGGCCCGGTTCGGACGTCGCATTGATCTGGGGCTTTCTGTGGCACATCTTTGAAAACGGTTGGGAAGACAAGGAATTCATCCGCACCCGCGTTTACGGTATGGATCAGATCCGCGAAGAAGTTAAAAACTGGCCACCCGAAGAAGTAGAGCGTGTCACCGGCGTCCCCGGCAGTCAGATGGAGCGCGTCGCCCGCACATTGGCAAACAATCGCCCCGGCACATTGATCTGGTGCATGGGCGGCACCCAACACACCACTGGTAACAACAACACCCGCGCCTATTGCATTTTGCAACTGGCCCTTGGGAATATGGGTACTGCTGGCGGTGGTACGAACATTTTCCGCGGCCACGACAATGTGCAGGGTGCAACTGATATGTGTATTCTCAGCCACTCATTGCCGGGTTATTATGGCCTGTCAGGTGGCGCTTGGGCGCATTGGGCACGGGTTTGGGACGAAGACCTTGATTGGCTCAAGGGGCGCTTTGACAGTATCAAAGCGGCTGACGGGACTGACAAGTCGCTAATGAACCTCAAGGGTATCCCGGTATCTCGGTGGATTGACGGTGTTCTGGAAGACAAAGACAATATCGACCAGCCCGACAACGTGCGTGCCATGGTCCTTTGGGGCCACGCGCCCAACAGCCAGACACGCGGCGCAGAAATGAAAGCCGCGATGGAGAAGCTGGATATGCTGGTCGTAATCGACCCCTATCCAACAGTTTCCGCTGTTTTGCATGACCGAACCGATGGGGTTTACCTGCTGCCGGCCTCTACTCAATATGAAACCCGTGGCTCGGTGACGGCTTCAAACCGTTCGTTGCAGTGGCGCGACAAGGTGATGGAACCGGTCTTTGAATCCAAGCCGGATCAGGACATCATGGCATTGTTTGCAGCCAAATTTGGCTTTGCTGACCGTTTGTTCCGCAAGGTGTCAATGGATGGTGAAAACCAGCCAAACATCGAAGACATCACCCGCGAGTTCAACGGCGGTATGT
>JAHRVZ010000416.1 GCA_019090405.1 Paracoccaceae bacterium | reverse complement strand
TAATCATCCGCAAACCCGATGATCCCAAATGCCACGGTCACAAACAGCACAAGCCAGACAAACGGATTATCCCATCTTGCCCACAAAAGCGTTGACGTGACCAGCGCACCCACAATCAGCAAGCCCCCCATCGTCGGGGTGCCCGCCTTGACAAAATGCCCTTCAGGACCGTCTTCGCGGATTGGCTGGCCTTTGCCCTGCTTGCGGCGCAACACTGCAATCAGTGGACGCCCAAAGATAAAACAGAAAATCAACGACGTCAGAAACGCGCCACCTGCGCGAAACGAGATATAGCGGAACAGGTTAAAAATATCCCCGCCATCGGACAGTCCTGTCAACCAATAGAGCATTCTATACTGTCCTACTCATCATCTAGTGTCTCTGAATGTATCTCGGCATGACCCATTTTACGAATGGCGTCAACAATCCGGGCCAGATTCATGCTTAAAGAGCCCTTGACCAGTACCACATCGCCACTATCAAGCCGCCTGTGCATGCCTTGCGCCATCTCAGCGCTGGTTTCAAACCACAGGCCGCGCTGTGGTTCGGGCAAAGCATCATACAGCGCGCGCATCAGCGGACCGATGCAATGCACCACATCCAACTGCTGCATCGCGTCCAGTTCAGCCAAAGCAACGTGCAATTCGCGGCCCCGTGGTCCCAGCTCTTTCATATCGCCAATAAAGGCGATGCGGCGACCTTTTTGCACACGTCCGGTATTATCCTGCGTTCTGGCCTGTGCCAACACCGCAAGTGCCGCCGCCATCGAGGCCGGGTTGGCGTTATATGAATCATCAATCAGATCAAGTTTCAGCTCGATTTGAACCGGGTCAAGCCGAACCACTTCGCGCGCGCCGCGTCCCTTCACAGGCGACCAGCGCGCCAAGGACAGTGTCGCCAGCGCCAGATCAGCGCCCATTGCCTCGCAGACCGCCAACGCGCCCACCGCGTTCATCGCAAAATGCAGCCCTTCGGTTTGCAGTTTGAACAATAGCGGCATGTCGTGTGCTGACGCCTGAACCACAATCACCTCACCCTGCACATTGGCATCGTTTAGTCGGAAATCATCGGCTTGATGGCCGAAACCCACCACACGGGCACCAGCATCAGCAGCTTTGGCCGTTAGAATGTCGATCTGATCCAGATCCGCGTTCAACACGGCAACGCCGTTTGGTTCAATCCCGTCCAGAATGGCGGCCTTTTCCCGCGCGATGCCTTCAATTCCCTCAAACGCCTCAAGGTGAACCGGGGCTACGGTCGTGATCATGATGACATGCGGGCGCGTCATCTGGGTAAGCGGCGTGATCTCACCGGGATGGTTCATACCTATCTCAATCACCGCAAATTCTGTGTCTTGCGGCATCCGCGCAAGGGTCAGAGGCACCCCCCATTGATTGTTATAACTAGCCACAGACGCATGCGTGCGCCCCTGATCGCCCAACATTCCAGCCAGCATTTCCTTGGTCGAGGTTTTGCCAACGCTGCCGGTCACCGCCACAATGCGTGCAGTCGTGCGTGCGCGTCCGGCACGGCCCAGCGCCTCAAGTGCGGTCTGCACATCGTCCACAATCAACAATGGCGCATCTGCGGGCACACCTGGCGGAATATGCGTCACCATGGCCGCCGCCGCGCCGTTTGCCAAAGCTGCGGCGACAAATTCGTGGCCGTCGCGCGCAACCTTGAGCGCCACAAACAAATCCCCCGCCCTGATCGAGCGGGTATCAATTGATACCCCGTCAGCCTGCCAGTCGCCTTGCGCAACGCCACCGGTTGCAAGGGCCGCGTCTGCCGCGTTCCATAAAGTCATGCCAAACCTCCATCCAATGCCGCCACGGCAACACTGGCCTGTTCCACATCATCAAAAGGCAACACATCATCCCCGACAATCTGCCCGGTTTCATGGCCCTTGCCAGCAATCAGTAACGCGTCACCCGCGCCCAAAGCATCCACCCCGCGCAATATTGCCTCGGCGCGGTCAGCAACTTCGCTGGCCCCCGTTGCGCCCAGCATCACCGCCTGACGGATCACCGCCGGGTCTTCGCTGCGCGGGTTATCATCGGTGACTATCACCATATCTGCATTTTCAACTGCGGCCTGCCCCATCAGCGGGCGTTTGGTCACGTCACGATCGCCACCAGCGCCGATAATGGCAATCAAGCGCCCCATCACATGCGGGCGCATCGCCTTAAGTGCCGTGGCAATCGAATCCGGGGTATGGGAATAATCGACAAACACCGCCGCGCCGTTTTTGCGTGTGGCCGCCAACTGCATGCGCCCTCGCACCGTGGTCAAATGCGGTAAGGTTTCAAACACACGATCCGAAGCATCACCACAGGCAATGACCAACCCACAGGCCAGCAGTACATTTTCGGCCTGAAAACCACCGATCAGGTTCAACCGTGATTGATAGGTCTTGCCGCCATATGAAAACCGGATGTCCTGTCCGGTGGCATCAGTCCGCTGCGCCAACAGGTTGATGTCGCTGTCAGAGCGCCCAACAGTCATAATCTGCTGACCTCGCGCACCCGCAATAGCACGCATTTCAGCGCCCCGGTCATCGTCGATGTTAATAACAGCGGTGCCATCTTCAGGCAAAACCCGACGGAAAAGACCCGCCTTTGCGGCGAAATAATCGTCAAAGGATTCGTGGTAATCCAGATGGTCCTGCGTAAAATTAGTAAACCCTGCTGCGCTCAGGATCACGCCATCAAGACGACGTTGTGCCAGACCATGACTGGACGCCTCCATCGCCGCATGGGTGATCCCGTTTGCGGCGGCATTGGCCAGCGTGCGGTGCAGCGTGATTGGTTCCGGCGTGGTATGGGCCAGTGGCGCGGTCCACGCGCCTTCGACGCCTGTGGTGCCCAGATTGATCGCGTCATGTCCCAGTTCGGTCCATATCTGGCGCACAAAAGTTGCCACCGAGGTTTTGCCGTTGGTCCCCGTCACCGCAACCATTGTTGCGGGCTGCGCGCCAAACCACAATGCCGACGAATAGGCCAAAGCCTGACGCGGATCTTGCGCAATAATCAGGGCCGCATCTGACGCGGCCAATTCAGCCTCGGCCAAGGCCACCCCGTCCAAATCGGTCAGAATGGCGGATGCGCCCATCCGCAAGGCATATTGAATGAACTCTGCGCCATGCACCCGACTGCCCGGCAACGCCGCAAACAGATAGCCGTCGCGCACATCGCGGCTGTCTACAGCCAACCCGGTAATCAGCGGATCACGTCCACCCCGCGCCGTTAATGCCAGCTGTCCAAGTGTTTTTGCCTGTTCAGCCATCTTGCGCGCCCCTTAAACCCGTTAGTTCGACGTCAGTGTTATACCTGCCATTTGAACGGGTTCAACACCGGGACGCAGCCCCAGCAGAGGTGCGATGCGACCGATCATTTCTGACGCAACCGGGACCGCAGTCCAGCCAGCGGTGCGACGTGGTTTTGAACCGGAATTTTCGGATGGTTCATCCAGCGTCACGATCAGCACATATTTGGGGTCATGCGCCGGGAACATGCAGGCAAAAGTCGTGATCACCCGGTCTTTGTAATAGCCACCTCGTGGTTTTGGTTTGTCCGCGGTGCCGGTTTTACCACCAACGGCATAGCCCGGCACTTCGCCAAAACTGGCAGTGCCATGGGTGACAACCCGGCGCAGCATACTGCGTGCGGCGGCAGCCGATTCCGTTGACATCACCCGTGGGCCATATTGCACGCCCCGTT
>JAHRVZ010000415.1 GCA_019090405.1 Paracoccaceae bacterium | reverse complement strand
AATTGGCGCCTCCTGAATTGATGCCACCAAAACGCGGATGTTTGGCGCGCAGCCAGCCAAAGGCAAGGCCCGACAACAGACAGCCAAGACCGGACCCCAACGCGATGTCGGTTGACCCAATAGTCACGCTGATCTGGCCGATCAGATAGCCAATGATCATCCCAATGCCAAAGGTCACATACTCGGTGGCGTTTTTGGACGGGGATTTATAGCCGATCAGACTGGTCACAGCATCCAGATCATTGGGTTTGCCGATTACCGTCAACTCATCGCCCTTATTCAGAACCGTTCCGGGCAGCACTGGCAGTTCATTTCCCATCCGCTCGATCCGGCTTAGGTAAGCGCCCTGAAGCTGCATTTCGTTCTTTTTGTCGTGAAGCTGCGCCACCGTCATTCCGTTGATGTCGCTGTTGGTTAAAACCAGCTCGCGATGTTCTTCGATCAGATCAAACAGGTTGTCTTTGTTCACTTGTTCCGGGCCGATATAGTCGTTCAACTCTTCGACTTTACTGGTGTAGCCAGTGACCAGCAGCAGATCATTTGCGGCAATAATACCGTCGGAGTCTACCGGTATAAGCTGACCGCCCCGGGCGATTTCTTCGACCGTTATGTCGTCGCCAAAGTGTTTTTGCAGCGCCGCAATACTCTGGCCCACAGCATTGTCCGCCTTGGCTGCTTTATAGATTCTAGAGACTATTTTATTCAGCGGAGAAAACTCGCCTTCCTTAAGTTGCGTCGCCCCGCCGCCCATTTTCACAGCCCATTTGTCGGCTTCTTCACGCAAATTCCATTTGTAAAGCATCGGGAAAAACGCCGTGACCATCAGAATTGGCCCCAATGAGCCGAATATATAGGTTACTGAATACCCAATCGCGACGTTGGTTTTATAGGTCTTGGCCACTTCAGCCGTTAACCCCAATTGATCAATTGCCCCACCTGCCGTGCCGATGATTGCCGATTGCGTCAGCCCACCAGCCGCCAGCCCGGCGGCCAGACCGGGGCCAAGATCAAACAATTTCGCGGCAACAATCACCACCCCCAGACCCGTCAATGTCATCACAAACGCGGCCACCACCTGAACAAGCGTTGATCGGTTGATCGAATTGAAAAACTGCGGGCCGCCGTTATAGCCGACCATATAAATGAACAGCGCGAAAAAGATGCTTTGGACTTCTGGCGAAATGTGAATGCCGATCTGGCCGATCAGCACCGCAGAAATCAACGTTCCGGCAATACCACCCAGTTCGGCCTGACCGATCCGAAGTTTGCCAATGAAATATCCCATCGCAACGGCAAGAAACAATGCCATGAACGGATTGTTCTGAAGCATACTAAACACATCTGTCATGGTGTCGGTTCCCACTTGTCAAAAAGGCAGATCGAAAACTAGCCGACCCAGCGGCTATGGTATTCTTCCAACAAATCGCTGATCGCCTTGCCAATCGTCGCATACGCATCGTTGTTGAGGTTGGCCAACGACACGCGCACCGACATGTTGGGCGCGTCAAAACCTCCGCCATCCATCAATACAACCGATTTTTCGTCCGCCAGCCGCCAGACAAAATCAATCGGTTCGTGATCATAAACCATATGATCCGCAAACGCCTGACTATAACGTGTCTTTGCCAGTTGCGGAATGTCGATGGTCACATAGTAAAACGCCGAATTCTCGTCCTCGGGGCAAGGAACGCCCATTGCCTTGAACAGCGTTTCAAACCGCTGATGCACGATCGCCTGTGCGGCCTTTTTGTAAGGGTATCCGTTTGCCTTATCCAGCAATCCGGCCAGAGAAAAGAACGCCATCATCACCTGTTGCGGTGTCGATAAACCCGCCGTGTGGTTCAACGCAACTGCCCGGCTGTCAGCAACCATCCGGTCAATGAACTTCATTTTCTCAGGTTCAAGAACAACCGTGCTGTATCGTTTATTCAGCTCAGCTTTGTCATCACTGGACAAGGCCGCAATCTTTTCGTCAAAGATATTGTCCTCGTGCAGACCAATGGTGCCAAGCCGCCAACCCGTCGCGCCAAAATACTTTGAGAACGAATAGACAAAGATCGTATTTTGCGGACAAACCGCCATCAGTGAATGAAAGTTATTCACAAAAGTCCCGTACACGTCGTCAGTTAGCACTATCAGGTCCGGCCGCCGTGTTTTAACCAATGCCGCGATCTTTGCCATGCTGTCAGGATGCATCGCCACCGACGTTGGGTTGGACGGGTTGACCAGAAAAAACGCCTTGATGGACGGATCGGCCAGCTTTTCGATTTCTGAATCCGGGTATTGCCACGCAGCGTCTTCGGATTGTTCAATTTCCAGCTCTACCAGTTCATAATCATTCAGATGCGGTATCTCAAGATAGGGGGTAAAAACTGGCGTCCCAATGGCAATTTTGTCGCCCTTATGAAGAAGTTTGTTCTCCATCAGACTGTTGAAAATATAGGTCATCGCCGCCGTTCCGCCCTCGGTGGCAAAAAGCTCTAGCTTGCCGGGGGGTGGTGCTTGTTGACACATCTCAAGGTCAAAATAGGCGCGCACGATCTTTTCGCTGCACACAAGCATACGATCAGGCGTGGGATAATGATCCCCAAGGATGCCATCGACCATTTCAAAAACCAGATCGTCAATATCCAACCCCAGCGTGCCCCGGGCAAGATCAAAGGTATCGCGCAGGAAATCAACGCCGGGTTGGTCTTTGTTATCGGCCAGAAACGTATCAAAGCGCGCGCCAACTCCGTCTTTTTGCGGCGAAGCGTTGAAACCGGGCTGATGCCAGACACGTTTGGATTCACTCAGCGCGAAAAAGCCGAATTGAAAATATCCCTGCCGCGACGATTCTGCCAGCCAGTT
>JAHRVZ010000414.1 GCA_019090405.1 Paracoccaceae bacterium | reverse complement strand
TTGAACAATACGGTGCCGGGCCGTTTGCCACGCAGCATCTGGCCGATCTGGGGGCCGAGGTGATCAAGGTCGAAAACGCCGCCACTGGTGGCGATGTCGGGCGCGTGGTGGGACCGCATTTTGTCGAAAAGGGTGACAGCCTGTTTTACCAGTCCTTCAACCGCAACAAGAAAAGCGTGGCGATTGATCTGAAAACCGATGAAGGCATGGCGAACCTGCGCGAACTGGTGAAAGACGCGGATGTGCTGTTCAACAATCTGCGTGGCGATCTGCCGGCAAAGCTGGGTCTGGATTTCGCGGCGATGAAGACGACCAATCCGGCCATCGTTTGCGCGCATTTATCAGCCTATGGGCGCACGGGGACGCGGGCGTCGTGGCCGGGCTATGACTATTTGATGCAGGCTGAGGCTGGATTTTTGTCGGTAACGGGTGAACCGGATGGGCCGCCAGCGCGGTTCGGGTTGTCGATTGTTGACATGATGACCGGCACCACGGCGGCACTGGCGATGGTATCGGCCGTGCTGGGCGCGCACCGCAGCGGGCAGGGGCGCGACATTGATGTCAGCCTGTTTGACGTGGCGCTGCACAATCTGACTTATGTTGCCACTTGGTATCTGAACGAGGGCGATGTGGTGGGGCGTTCGCCGCGGTCCGGGCATCCGTCGCTGGTGCCCAGCCAGTTGTACCGCACGTCTGATGGGTGGCTGTTCATCATGTGTAACAAAGAAAAATTCTGGAGCGTGCTGGCCGATCAGATCGGGAAACCGGAATGGAAAACCGACCCGCGCTATGTCGATTATGCCGCGCGACTGAAAAACCGCGATACCCTGACGCAGGAACTGGATGGGGTTTTGTCCAAGGCCACCACCGCACAATGGCTAGAGCGTTTGCGGGGTCATGTGCCGGTTGCCCCGGTGAATGATGTGGCGCAGGCGCTGGACAATCCGTTTGTCGCCGAACAGGATCTGGTGGTGGATACGGACCATGCCAAGCTGGGCAAAATCAAATTGCTGGCCAGCCCGATCCGCTGCCCCGGAGAGGCTCTTCCACAGCGCGCTGCCCCCGAACTGGGCGCCGATACCGACGCCCTGTTGACAAAGTGAAACGCTCCCCCACAACACGCCCCCCCACACAGACCGCTCGCCCGCGCTATGCAGTCGTGGCGCAGGCACTGATCGAGGACATCCTGTCAGGTCGCTACCCGGTGGGCGCGACATTGCCGACCGAACAGAACCTGTGCAAACAGTTCGACATTTCGCGCCACACCACCCGCGAGGCGATCCGCCGATTGCAGGCGCTGGGGTTGGTGACGCGGCGCGCCGGGGTGGGCACCATCGTGCAGGCCGACCGGATTGCTCAGCGTTATGTGCAAGTGGGCGACACAGTCAGCGACCTGTACCAATATGCCCAGGACATGGCCCTGAACGCGCTGGAGGTAAGCGACATCGAGGCCGATGACGCCACCGCCGCCCTGCAGGGCTGTGCGCCGGGTCAGGCCTGGGCGCGCTTGCAGGGTTTGCGCGGGATGGACCCGGATTCTCTGCCGATGGCGTTGACGGATGTCTATGTCGCGCGCGCCTTTCGCGGAGTGCTTGGCGATATCGACGGCTCTGGCCTGCCAATCTGGTCGCTGATCGAGGCGCGCTATGGTGTCTCTCCGACCGAGGTGCGCCAGCAGATCACCGCCACCATTCTGGGCCGCGATGAGGCGGCAAAACTGCACGCCACGCAGGGCGAACCGGCGTTGCGTATCACCCGGCACTACCTGTCTGACCCAATTGGCACCTATGAGGTTGCCATCAACCTTTATCCCGCAGGTCGGTTCAGCTATTCCAACACGCTGCGGACCGACCCCGCCGCAACCCTGTCCTGAAAGGACCGCGCCTGTGCATCATTCCCTGCTATTTGTCCCAGCAGACCGCCCTGAACGTTTTGACCGCGCCGTCGCCAGCGGTGCCGGAGCGGTGGTGATCGACCTTGAGGACGCGGTGCAACCGGGCGACAAGGATGCCGCCCGCGCCAACATTTCCGACTGGTTGGGGCAGGGTGGCAAGGCGGTGGTACGCATCAACGCCATTGGCACGCAATGGCACAAGGACGACATCGCGCTGCTGTCCAGCCCCGGCATTATCGCGGTGATGCTGCCGATGGTTCAGAACGCCTCTGATCTGCGCGGGTTCATCGACGATCTGCCCAACCCGTTGCCGGTGATTGCACTGATCGAAACCGCACGTGGGCTGTGGGATCTGGCCGATCTGGTGGCGGTCAAGGGGCTGACGCGGCTTGGCTTTGGCTCGATTGATTTCCAGCTTGATACCGGCATCGAGGACGAAGGCGAGGGGCTGCTTTATGCCCGCTCGCGTATTGTCCTTGCGTCGGCGATGGCGGGATTGCAGCCGCCTCTGGATGGGGTCAACGTTGATCTTGACGACATGACCGGGCTGGAACGTGATACTGCGCGTGCCCGTGGGCTGGGATTTGGCGGCAAGCTGTGCATCCATCCGCGACAGGTGGCGGTGGTGAACCGCGGGTTTGCGCCCTCAGACGAAGAACTGGACTGGGCCAGACGCGTGGTCACCGCGGCAAAGGGGGCAAAGGGTGCGATCCGCCTAGACGGCAAGCTGATTGATGCACCCGTGGTATCACGCGCGCAGCGTTTGTTGGCGGCAACATGACCGCGCCGGTTGAATACGCAGACGAGTTGGTCCCGCTGAAACAGGCGGTGGATCTGACGGGCTTGGATTTGCTGGATTTGGGCTGTGGGGCCGGATGGCTGTCGCGCCGCATGGCGGGTGAAGGCGCGGCCAGCGTTACCGCCATTGACACCGATGCCGACCGGATCACCCGCAATATTGCCAAAGACGGCACAACCGTGCGGTTCCTGACCGGAGCGGCCGAACGCCTGCCGTTGCAGGACGCCAGCCTTGATCTGATCGTGATGATGAAATCGCTGCATCACGTGCCAATTGCGCAGATGGATGTGGCATTCAGCGAATTTGCCCGCGTGCTGCGCCCCGGTGGGAAAATGTATATTTGCGAACCGGCCTATGAGGGCGCGTTCAATGAGGTGCTGGTGCCATTCCACGACGAAGGCCCGGAACGGGCCGCCGCTTTGCAGGCGATCTTATGTGCGGACGGGTTCGATATTATCAAGGAATTTGATTATCTGCGCCCGGTCGATTTCACCAGCATTGACGATTTTCGCGCCAAGATGATGCACCTTCCCTGGCTGAAATCCCGTATCACCCCGATGGTCGAGGCACAGGTAGAGACCGCGTGGAAGGCCCACGCCGCCCCCGACGGCAGTGCCGCGTTCAAGTCACGCATGATCGTCTTTGTCCTGCGCAAATGCTAAAATCCTGCACCATACCTATCTGCGAAAAGAGGCTCTATGACCAAGGAAACCAACACCACCCGACATCAGCCCCAGAATGGCGTGGCTAAAACCATCCGTTCGCGCCGCTCGATCCGGGCGTTCCTGCCTGATCCGGTTGAAGATGAAACGGTGCGTGACTTGCTGGAACTGGCGTCGCGTGCGCCCAGCGGTACCAATACCCAGCCCTGGAAGGTGCATGTGGTGCGCGGCGCGGCGCGCGAACAGCTATGCGATGAAATCGTCACGGCTTTTCTGGACGATGCCGATTACAGCGAAGAATACGCCTATGCGCCGACCCGCTGGGATGCGCCGTATCAGA
>JAHRVZ010000413.1 GCA_019090405.1 Paracoccaceae bacterium | reverse complement strand
CGCCGCTGGCGTAATCTAACCAAGACCATGCGCCCAAACCCAAAACAATAGCAGAGCTGAAAACAATGATGAAAATTGGCAACCGCGAAATATCGCCGCAAAACCCACCTTTGGTGATTGCCGAAATCGGTATTAACCACGGAGGGGATCTGAACGTTGCCAAACATATGGTCGATCTTGCGGCAGGTTCGGGCTGTGAGATGATCAAACATCAGACCCATTTCATCGAAGACGAAATGACCGAAGAAGCCAAACAGATATTTCCGCCCAACGCCGATGTGTCGATCTGGGAGGTCATGGAAAACTGTGTGCTAAGTGCGGACGAAGAAATTGAATTGAAACGTCACACCGAAAATCTGGGTATGATCTATATATCCACGCCCTTTAGCCGCAAAGCTGCTGATTTTCTGGATGACATCGGTGTCCCGGCCTTTAAGATCGGGTCAGGAGAGGCCGACAACCTGCCGCTTATTCGTCACATCGCAGCCAAGGGCAAACCGGTCATCATGTCCACCGGGATGCAGTCGATTAAGACGGTCAAAAACAGTGTCGCCATTCTGGAGAACGCCGGGATCGACTATGCGCTGCTGGAATGCACCAACCTTTATCCCAGCCCCGCCGAAATCGTCAGCCTGCGCGGCGTGACCGAGTTGAAACAGGCGTTTCCCAATGCCGTTGTTGGATTTTCGGATCATTCGATTGGACCTGAAATGGCGCTGGCCTCTGTCGCGCTTGGTGCCTGCATCCTTGAGCGTCATTACACCGACAGCCGCTATCGCAAAGGCCCGGACATTATCAATTCGATGGACCCGGCAGAACTGCGCCTGTTGATTGACCGCTCTAAAGAGATCTGGATAGCCGCCAATAACCCCAAGCAACGTTCAAAGGACGAAGACGCCGTCTATCTGTTTGCGCGCGCCAGTGTGGTTGCTGATCGTGATCTGGACAAAGGTCATGTGATTGGTGAGGCCGACATCTGGGCGCGTCGCCCCGGATCAGGTGACATTGCCGGATATGATTTTGACAAGGTTGTGGGCAAGCGTCTGACACAGTCCGTGACCCGCAATACCCAACTTAAATGGAGCGATTTGGAATAAAACGGCTAACGGTTTCAGCACAATATCTTTGCACGTTTCGGATCATACGCAGCACCTTTGATCCGTGCGGCGTATGAACGTTGGCCAAAGGCTTCGACTTCAAACACGCTCTGATCGTCCATGTCAGCGGGCAAGTATCCAAGCACCAGATTCTTGCCAATCGTATAGCCAAAATTCCCACTGCTGGTGCGCGCGCGGGGCTGGCCTTTCACATAGATTGCCTCGCCGCCATAGACCGGCAACGGATCGTCCAGCACAAGACAGCTTAGCCGACGCGTTACGCCGGTTTCACGCATCCGGGCCAGCGCGCGGCGCCCCGAAAAGTCACCTTTGTTCCAATCAATCAGAAACCCCAAACCCGCCTCAAGCGGCGTATAATCCGGAGTGATATCAGACCCCCAGGCAACAAAACCCTTCTCAAGTCGTAAACTGTCAACGGCACGATAGCCGACATTGGTGATGCCAAATTCACGCCCCGCCACCTGTAGCAATTCATAAACATAGGCCATGTATTCGGTCGGAATATAAAGCTCCCAGCCAAGTTCGCCAATATAGGTGACACGATAGGCAAGGGCAGGGGCATGGCCTATGCGAATGTCCTGCGCGCTCATGAAGGCAAAGCTGTCGTGGCTGACATCGGTATCGGTAAGCTGCTCAAGCACCTTGCGCGCCAATGGGCCGGCAAGATTGATAACACCAAAGCCCGACGTGATATCGCGCAGCTGAATATCGACGGCTTTGTCGTCAGCAAATTCAACCAGATTACGTGCAATCCAGTCGCGGTCCCGTACCCCAAGTGCTGAGCCGGTGATCAGCCAGAAACAACCGGCCGCACGGCGAATGATGGTTACATCTGCCTCGATACCACCGCGTGCATTGCAAAGCTGCGTATAGGTCGCGCCGCCGATTGGTTTGTCGATATTGGCAACGGCCAGATATTGCAGGAACCGGCAGGCATCATCGCCTGAGATTTCCAGTTTGGTGAAAGACGTCATATCTATCATCACCACGCCGTCACGTGCGGCTTTATGCTCGCGCCCGACAGTGGCGGCCTGACCGGGGCGGTCCCAGCCAAACACATCGGTTTGAGCAATGTCGCCATGGGCAAACCAATTGGCCCGTTCCCAACCAAATTTAGCCCCAAACACCGCGCCCTGATCTTTTAGCGTTTGATACAAAGGGCTGCGTCGAACGCCCCGCGCACTGGTCATTTCCTCGCCCGGCCAATGGATCGCGTAATATTGCGCATAGCTTTCAACGGCGCGGTCATGCAGGAATTTCTGACCGGCCTGAAGCGGACCAAACCGGCGAATGTCAAAGGCCCACAGATCCAGCCCCGGATCACCCTGCAATATCCAGTTCGCTGCCGCCTTGCCAACACCGCCCGAAGCCGCAATGCCAGACGTAAAAGCACAGGCTGCGAAAAAGTTATCCAAACCTGGAACCGGCCCCATAATCGGCTCTCCATCCGGGGAAATCGGGATCGGGCCGTTGATGATGCTGCGAATGCCAAGCCCTTCAAGGATTGGCAGCCGCGCCATCGCCGGTTCCAGAAACTCGGTCAGCCGGTCCATATCGGCGTCAAACAGGTGACGTTCGTGGTGCCATGCAAAACCATCAACCGGGCTTACTTTGCGGGTGGTGCGCTCCCATCCGCCAATGGCCAGCGCGCCGGGTTCCGGTTTGGCGTAGAACCCGCCGTCAGGGTCACGAAAGGCGGGCAGATCGGGCGGAATTTCAGCGGTCTTTTCGGTCACCATATATTGGTGCTCGACCACCCCAGCCGGGATTTCAACCCCCGCCATCCAGCCAACCTGTCGCGCCCACAACCCGCCGGCATTGATGACGTTGCCGACCTTGATCGTGCCGTGATCGGTGACAACCTGAGTTATCCGCGCGCCATCGCGCAGCAGGTCTCGCACCATCACGCCTTCGATTATGCGGCCGCCATATTTGCGGATACCCTTGGCATAGGCCTGCGTCAGCCCGTTGGGATCAATATGGCCGTCACCCGCAATAAACGCGGCCCCAACCAGATCATCGACCTTCATCAGCGGATAAATATCGCCTGCCTCAGATGGCGTCAGCATCTGCATGTCAAATCCAATCGCACGGGCCGAGGAATGCGATTTCATCAACTCGTTCCAGCGATCCGCACTTGAAGCGATGCGCAGGCTGCCCACCTTGCTCCAGCCGGGGTCTTGCCCGGTGTCTTGGTGCAGCGAGTCAAATAACGTCACGCTGTCATTCATCAGGCTCATCAGGTTTTCCTGCGAACGGAACTGCCCCACCAGACCCGCCGCGTGCCAGGTGGCACCTTCGGTCAGTCTCGACTTTTCCAATAGTAACACATCACGCGCGCCGGACCGGACCAGATGATAGGCGATGCTGGTGCCGATCACGCCGCCCCCGATAACCACATAGGCCGCCGTTGTCGGAAACCCGGTCATTCGCCTGAAACCTTCTTTG
>JAHRVZ010000412.1 GCA_019090405.1 Paracoccaceae bacterium | reverse complement strand
GTGCTTGATTTCGGCCTAAGCCCGGAACATGTCGCCATCTGGTTTGGGATTCTTGTGCTAATCGTGGTCGAAGTCGGATTGATTACGCCACCAGTCGGTATGAACCTGTTTATCATCAACGCGATGGACCCTGAAACATCTATGATCGACACTTACAAATCGGTGATGTTTTTTGTTGGATCAGATCTGGTGCGGGTGGTTATACTCGTGATGTTCCCGGCAATTACGCTGTTTTTGATCCCATAAAAATCTAGGAGCCCGCAATGCCAAATGCCGCCAACTATTTCGTCGATCGACACCTAAGCGAAGGCCGCGCCGAAACCATTGCCTTTCGTGAGGCTGCTGGTGACAAACGAACTTTGACGTATGGCGCACTGGCCGCCGATACCGGGCGTGTGGCTGCTGCGCTTGGTGGTGCCGGGATCAAGCGCGAAGACCGCGCGGTGATGCTGGTTTTGGACCAGATCGAGTTTCCGCAAATCTTTTGGGGGTGCCTGAAGGCCGGGGTTGTTCCGGTGCCGATCAACACGTTGCTGGCAACACCGGTCTACGAAGCAATTCTGAACGATGCGCGCCCAACTTGCCTGTTTGTGTCGTCCGAGTTGTGGCCCGTCGTGCAATCCGCCGCGCTGGCTTGCAAGCATTTGCACCGGATTGTTGTGATTGGCGGCGACACCCCGCAAGGCACCGAAGCGTTCACAGATTTCATCGCCGGTTGTGACCCCGTTGCCGCCGTCGAAGTGTCGCCTGACGACACCGCGTTCTGGCTTTATTCGTCGGGGTCAACGGGCCTGCCCAAGGGGGTGCGCCATGTGCACAGCGCGTTGCAGGCCACGTCAGACAGCTATGGCGCGCAGATATTGGAAATTGCCGAGTCAGATGTTCTCTATTCTGTTGCCAAGCTGTTCTTTGCCTATGGAATGGGGAATGGCATGACATTCCCGATGTCGGTAGGGGCCACGGCAATCCTGTTCAATGGTCGCCCAACACCCGAAGGTGTAAGCGACATCATAGCGGCAGAAAAACCCACGGTGTTTTGTGGCGTTCCAACGCTATATGCCGCCCTGGTTGCGCATCTGGAAGCCAACGGAAAACCCGACACCACATTGCGCATCTGCATTTCCGCAGGCGAAGCATTGCCCGAAGATGTTGGCAAACGATGGCAGGCGTTGTGGGGTGTGGATATTATGGATGGCGTCGGCTCGACCGAGATGCTGCATATCTTTCTGTCCAACGCACCGGGGGACGTGCGGTATGGCACCTCAGGGCGCGCGGTGCCAGGATACGAAGTGCGGCTGCTGGATGAGACCGGCAAGGATGTTGCCGCAGGAGGCATTGGTGAACTGCTGGTTCGGGGGGCTTCGGCGGCAGATGGCTATTGGAACCAACGCAACAAAAGCCGTGCCACATTCGAAGGTGAATGGACCCGGACAGGTGACAAATACGAATTGACCAATGAGGGGCGCTATATTTATTGTGGGCGCACTGATGATATGTTCAAGGTCTCGGGTATCTGGCTGTCTCCGTTCGAGTTAGAGCAGGCGCTGGTTGGGCATCCATCCGTTCTTGAGGCCGCTGTGGTTGCGGCACGTGATCCGGACGGGCTTGAGAAACCCAAGGCGTTTGTGGTTCTGCAAGCGGCGGATGCAGGCCGTGACCTGACAGATGAGCTTAAGGATTTTGTCAAAGCCAAGATTGGTAAATGGAAATACCCACGCTGGATCGAATTTGTTGAGGATTTGCCAAAAACCGCCACTGGCAAAATCCAACGTTTCAAGTTGAGAGAGGACAGTTGATGGCCCATCTGAACTGGTCAGACCCCGCGAAAACTCCACTGGTCGTGGATGGTGTAACGCTTGAATATGCGTGTTTCGGCCCAAAGCCCGATCAGGCTCCGACAATTGTGATGTTGCATGAAGGGTTGGGTTGTCTGGCCCTTTGGCGCGATTTTCCCCGGCTGGTTTCCGAGGCCACCGGCATGGGCGTGTTTGTCTATTCCCGGCAAGGATATGGCCAGTCCGATCCGGCAGAATTGCCCCGTTCAATAGATTTCATGACGCATGAGGCGACCGATGTTTTGCCGCAAATTCTGGACCAGATGGGGTTTCAGCGTGGTATTTTGTTTGGTCACAGCGATGGCGCTACGATCAGCGCAATTTATGCCGGCAGCGTGCAGGATCATCGGGTGCGCGGTCTGATCCTGATGGCGCCGCATTTCTTTACCGAACCGGGCGGGCTGGCTGAAATTGCCAAAGCCACCGAGCTGTTTGAAACCGGTGGTCTGCGCGCGAAAATGCAGAAGTATCATCGCGACGCAGATGGCGCGTTCTATGGTTGGAACCGTGCCTGGCTTGACCCGCAATTCAAGTCATGGAACGTGGCCGAAGTCATAGATTTCCTGCGCATTCCAACGCTGGCTATTCAGGGTCGTGAAGATCAGTTTGGTACGCTGGCCCAGATACAAGAAATAGATGATCGCAGCTATGCCCCGGTAGACATTGAAATACTGGATAATTGCAAACATTCGCCGCATCTTGAGCAACCAGCGCAGACGCTGGCCGCGATCGTTGATTTCGCAATGCGCCTGAACCGAATCGAAGATGAGCAGGTCGAAATTTCCTAGTCGGTGATGATCCCAACGCCGCCATACGCCTATATTCCGGGGCAGACCCCGCGCCACGATGAAGACCTGTTTGCCAACTTATCCGCATCTGTCGAGCAGGGGAACCTGACCAATTCTCTGGCCTGGCGGGCAGGGCTGCACTATCTTGAATTCGGGTTCTTCTGGGAGTCACATGAGGCGTTAGAGCAGGTCTGGCTTGCGACCCCTGCGAACTCGGCTGAACGTCACATGGTGCAGGCGCTGATTCAGTTCGCAAATGCCTCGCTAAAATCAGTGATGCAGAGACCAAATGCTGTCCTGCGTTTATGTGACATTGCCAATGAGCATCTGAGTTTCTGCAAAAGCAACGTAATGGAACAGGATGTAAAGCTATGGCGTCACAAGGTGCAGAAACTTATGGATACGGTCACTACGTGATGTGCATTATAATGCACAATAGTTAATTTGGGCCGAGAATTTTGCGAAAGTAGTTGCATTATTATGCACTCACCTATTTACCGAGTCTCAGAAACATCTTAAAGTAACACCAGCCAAAGCCTGTCAGGAGCCGAACATGTCCAAGGTCATCAATTTCCAGACCGACCCAACCAAATATCGTCATTGGCGAGTTGAATATGACGGCGAGGTGGCAAATCTGTTCATGGATGTCGATGAGGCTTCGGGGTTGTTTGACGGCTATGAACTTAAGCTGAATTCGTATGATCTGGGTGTTGATATCGAACTGTCCGATATCGTTCAGCGGATGCGGTTTGAGCATCCCGAAGTCAAAGTAGTCATCATGCAATCGGGCAACGACAAAGTGTTCTGTTCGGGTGCAAATATCCGGATGCTGGGCGGGGCATCACACGCACATAAGGTGAACTTTTGCAAATTCACCAACGAGACGCGAAACACCTATGAAGCGGCAGATGCGGATTCAGATCAAAAGTACATTTGCGCCGTGCGTGGCGCCTGTGCGGGTGGTGGCTATGAACTGGCATTAGCCTGCAATTACATCATGTTGACGAACGACTCTAATTCATCGGTCTCGTTGCCCGAGGTGCCTCTGTTGGCGGTGTTGCCGGGGACGGGTGGCCTGACGCGGGTGACTGACAAACGCAAAGTACGCCGCGATCGCGCCGATATTTTTTGCTCGATAGAAGAGGGCGTAAAGGGGCAGCGCGCCAAAGACTGGCGGCTGGTGGATGAGGTTGTCGCCAACTCGAAATTTGATGAAACTGTGCAGGATCGCGCCCGCGAATTCGCGGCGGCTTCGGCTAAGCAATCTGGTCTGACGGGCATCGAACTGAC
>JAHRVZ010000033.1 GCA_019090405.1 Paracoccaceae bacterium | reverse complement strand
GCAATGTGCAACAGTAGACAGAAGCGTTCTGGTAGGAGAGTCGAAAATGCGGATTACCAAAAGAACCAATATCGCTATTCGCCTGCTGATGTATTGTGCCGTGAACACAGGCCGGTTGGTGACAAAAGCAGAAATTGCACGCAGTTGTAACGTGTCCGAGAACCATCTTGCGCAGGTGACTAACCAACTAAGCCAGCTGAAGTACCTGCACACGCAACGCGGTCGCAATGGTGGAATGGAACTGGGCATGCCAGCGGATCAGATTCGTATTGGGCAAGTGTTCCGGCAAGTCGAAGGAACTGTTCCCGACGCCGAGTGTTTTGCCGATCGGGATGGCAGTTGTCCACTGGTTAGTGCCTGCCGTTTGCGGTTGGCTTTGGCGGACGCAACGCATGCGTTTTATGCGCATCTGGACGATATCACGTTGGATGTGCTGGTCTGTGAAAATCATGAGCTTGAGGCAATCCTAAGCCCAGTCAGCTGTGCCGCCTGACGTCATTCGCGGGCGCGAAGCACACGGGCCGGGCGTGCCGCCAATGGTCTCCACGCAAACATCAGTCCGGCCAACAGCGTCGCCAATACGCCACCTCCGACAATGCCTAAGGCCGAGGACCAGATCACGCTATAGCTGGTCTTAAGCACAAATGTACTGACCGCCCAGCCGCCGATGATACCACCCAACAGTGCCACGGAACCTGCCGCAGCTCCCAGCAAAATAGCACGCAAGGCAAAGCTGTACAGGATACGGCGGCGACTTGCGCCAAGTATCTTAAGCACCGCTGCCTCGTATGTGCGGGCATTTTCACCGGCGGCTGCGGCGCCGATCAGCACGAGAAATCCGGTCAGCAGCGTGGCTGCGGCACCATAGGACGTGGCGGCGGCAAGGCTGGCGAGTACACTCGAAACCTGCTCGATGGCGTCGCGCACGCGGACGGCGGTGATGTTGGGAAAGGTTGTGGCCAGATCGCGCAGAATGGCGGCTTCGGCGGCTTCCTCGGCATAAACGGTCGAGATGAAACTATGCGGGGCTGCAGCAACAGCCGCCGGATTTAGTGTCAGCACAAAGCCGATACCAGCCGTTGAAAAATCAACTTCGCGGAAACTGGCGATGGTGGCCCTGATGTCGCGGCCCAGAATGTTGATGGTTAAAACGTCGCCCAAAGACAGGCCCATTTCGGCGGCCTCTTCGGCGGCAAAACTGATTAGCGGTGGGCCGTCATAATCGGGCGCCCACCATTCCCCGGCAGTCAGATGGGTGTTTTCGGCAAGATCTCTGGCATAGGTTATGCCGCGGTCTCCGCGAACGACCCAGTGCTCGCCGACGACTTCAATGGCGTTCTGGCCGTTGATTTGGGTGATGACACCGCGCAGCATTGGCGCGCTTTCGACCTTACTGACGGCGGGGTCATTGTTCAGGCGTTCGGTAAAACCGTCCATCTGGTCTTTTTGGATATCGACAAAGAAATAGGATGGCGCGATGTCGGGCAGATTGCCGGAAATGGCCTGCCTCAGGTTGCCGTCGATTTGGCCGACAGCGGCCAGTACCGACAGGCCGAGACCTAGCGACAGCACCACAGAAGTTGCACCTTCACGCGGGCCACTGATTGCAGCCAGTGCCCAGCGCAGGGCCGGGCGGCCCCGAGAAATTAACGCTCCGCGTTTTGCCGTCGCGCGGATTAGGATTGCAGCGACAGACAACAAAACCAAAGCACCCGCAAGACCACCCGTTGTCCAAAGCGTCAACCGGGCAGAGCCACTGAACCATGACGCCAGCCCGATCAGCGCAGCCAGACCCAATGCTATGACCAGTAAATAACGCATCGGTGGGATGGCACGGGCAGTGGACAATGCGTCACGAAACAACGTGGCGGCGCGCACGTCTTCGGTGCGCGCCAATGGCCATAGGGTAAAGATCAGAGCGGTAAGCAACCCGTATATCGCGGCCTCGGCCAGTGGTTCGGGATAGATTGTAAAGGCAGCGGGGATTGGCAGGTTTGCCTCGATCAGCGGGGACAGCAGGATTGGCGCCAGCCCGCCAAGGATCAAACCAAGGCTGATGCCGACGATTGACAATATGCCGATCTGGAAGAAATAGGTTTGAAATATCGTCGCCCGGTCAGCCCCCAAGGTGCGCAAGGTGGCGATCACACTGGTCTTTTCCACCAGATAGGCGCGCACGGCCGCAGACACGCCTACGCCTCCGACGGCCAGACCTGACAGGCCAACAAGCACCAGAAACGCGCCCAACCGCTCAACAAACAGCGCCACCCCCGGCGCGCCATTGCGTGCATCGGTCCAGCGCAGGCCGTTTTGTTCAAACTTTTCAAGGGCAACGTCAGCGATAGTTGGCAGATCGGTTTCGGGCGGCAGATCAAGCCGATAGTTACTGGAAAACATCGTACCAGAGGTCAGTAGCCCAGAGTCTGCAAGATCAACAGTACGCACAATGGTGCGCGGTCCAAAGCTAAAACCACCAGCGGCGTTATCCGGTTCCTTGAGCAGCACCGCCATCAAAGCAAAATCCTGTGTGCCAAGCCGGAATGTATCACCGGTTTGCAGGCCAAGGCGATCAATCAATACCCGCTCCATAACGGCACCTGGCAGACCATTCTTACCTGCAAGCGCCTGAGGCAAGGAAATGTCCGGTTCAAGCAGTGGCGTACCCAGCAACGGATAGCTTTCGTCCACGGCTTTGATCTGGGTTAACCCGTGTTCGGACGTGCCGTTATGGTCAACCACAGCCATTGAACGAAAGTCGACGATTTCGGACACACGACGCGCATTGTCGTTCATCCAGTCGCGTTCATCGTCATTGGCAAACCGAAAGGTGAACCGCATCTCGGCGTCGCCACCCAGCAGGGCGGCGCCTTCGCGTGCCAAACCGGCCTCGATAGCGGCGCGTACGGTGCCTACGGCAGCGATTGCGGCAACACCAAGTGCAAGGCAGGCCAGAAAGATGCGAAAGCCGTGCAGACCACCACGCAGTTCACGTCGGGCAAAACGCCAGGCGATGCGGGTGCTCATTCGGCGGCCTTTTGCAGGCTGTCGGCGGCAATACGGCCATCCCGCAGCCGGACAATTCGATCACAGCGCGCCGCCAGTTCCGTGGCGTGGGTGACCAGAACCAAAGTGGCCCCGTTGCGGTCGCGCAGGCCGAACAACAGGTCCATGATGACGGCTCCGTTCGCTTCGTCAAGATTGCCGGTAGGTTCATCCGCCAGCAAAATATCGGGTCGTGGGGCCGATGCGCGGGCGAGGGCTACGCGTTGTTGCTCTCCGCCGGACAATTGCGATGGATAGTGCCCCGCACGATGGCCAAGCCCGACAGTTTCCAGTTCAGCCAATGCACGGTCAAATGCGTCAGCCTTGCCAGCAAGTTCCAGCGGTGTGGCGACGTTTTCCAATGCCGTCATTGTCGGGATCAGGTGAAAGGACTGAAACACTACGCCCATGTGGTCGCGTCTGAACCGGGCCAAAGCGTCTTCGTTCATCGCGGTCAGGTTCTGGCCCAGCGCGGTGATGCTGCCATTGGTGGCTTGCTCTAACCCGCCCATCAACATCAGCAGCGAAGACTTGCCCGATCCCGAGGGGCCAACCATGCCCAAAGTCTCGCCTTTGGTCACATTCAACGTAATGTCTTTGAGAATATCAACGCGTCCGGCATTGCCATTCAGGGATAAAGAGGCATCTTGAAGAGACAGGATTTGGTTGGTCATAAATATCAGGCCTTTGAACTGCTTGCTTTTGGATATGGAGACGCTGGCGCAATGCGCAAGATGTTAATGAGCTTAGTTTTGATATGGTGCGGTTTTAGCGCCACGGCGGAACCTATCACCATTGTGGCTTTGGGGGACAGTTTGACCCAAGGCTATGGTTTGCAGCCCAAGGATGGGTTCGTGCCTCAACTACAGCGTTGGTTGACAGAACAGGGTGCAGATGTGGTTCTGATTAACGCAGGCGTGTCCGGAGATACGACGACGGGGGGCGCGGCACGGGTCGACTGGACGTTGACGCCGGATGTTGATGCGATGATTGTGGCCTTGGGTGGCAATGATTTATTGCGCGGGATTGACCCCGGATTGTCGCGTAAAAACATCAATTCAATTCTTGCGGCAACTCAGGCGGCGGGGGTTCCTGCGCTGTTGGTCGGGATGCCGGCGCCTCCAAATTATGGGGCCGACTATAAAACCGCGTTTGACAGTATATTTCCGGAATTGGCGGGTGCGTATGGCGTGGCGTTGTTTCCCAGTTTCATGGCGGGAATAGGCGATGGAACGAACCCTGCTGACATGCTGCAATATTTGCAGGATGACGGTTTGCACCCTAACCCAGAAGGTGTCGCGTTAATTGTTGCAGCGATGGGACCATCGGTTCTGGAATTGATCGCACAGGTCACGGCAGGCGGTTAGGAAATACCTGGCCCTGTGTTTCCAACCACAAGAATACGCAGGCCAGAATGGTTGATGGTTTCGTTCGGGATGTTGTCTGGATCAGTAATGCGCGGACCAGTTGCGCATAAAAAAAGGCCGGGCAACTTGCGATGCCCGGCCCTATTAAAGTTAGCAGTTTATGCCAGAGTGATATTGATCGCAGCTTCGCGGCCATCACGGCCAGGCTCGATGTCAAAGTTCACTTTTTGGTTGTCGGCCAGACCGGTAAGGCCCGCCTGTTCAACAGCAGAGATATGTACGAATACATCTTTGCTGCCGCCATCGGGCGCGATAAAGCCGAAGCCTTTAGTAGTGTTAAACCATTTGACGGTGCCAGTAGCCATCGTCGTTCTCCTAGATTGTGCTGCCCACGGGATGCGGCAGGTCGGCAAGGTCAGTGCAAGATCGAAGACTGAGCCGAAAAGAGGAGCAGTAGGGTCGATAGCGTAACGTCGCAGGGGGCATATGAGGGCAGTGGAGATATAAATCAAGGGTTTTTGTGTAGTCACTGCCAAAACTGGCTTTTTCCCGCCGAGGTTGAATGTTTGTTACTATGTGGTGAATTGTGGATGTGTCGAACAATCCAAGTTTGTGTTACGTTTGTCGGAATAGATAGAGATACACGCGGATCAACGCTGTGTTCGATCAGGCCATGCTGTCGCTGCCAGAAGTGCCAAAACAAATGTGCAGGTTGCAATCCAGCCAAAATACCACATTTGGCCGGCCACCGCGTCCTCGGCATAAGAAGCGGCAAATCGGCTCTTGCCGGTATAAGCCGTGGCATAGGCGCCAAGGCTAAGCACGGTCAGGATTACCAAACGCACGGCTTTGGACAACCGAAGGCTCCAAAGAAGGACGCTGAGAAGCAGCCCAAGTCCCAGTCCGAGCAAAATGATTTTATCGGCCCACCAAGGATGTGCACCCAAAGCCAGCGTCAGACCCAAGGCATAGGCCAAAAGAGCGCCGAGTATTGGCAGAGCGATAGGCGTAAATTTCTTCATGAAGCAGAGTTAACGCCTTTTAGTGGTTAACACGAGGCAGGGCACGAGGATGTGATTGGCGAACCAACTATGCCCGGCCAGTCATATTGTGAAACGTTCAATCATGACTGAAGGCTTGCGCAGTCCAAAGGGTTGGGAAACTGTGTTTGTCTTACAAATCCAGCCCGACACGCACCAAAATCCAAGTCATCAGCAGATAAAGCACAATTGTCAGGATGCACCCGGCAAGCAACGCAATCCAAAAGGCGACGCCGCGGTTTAGCAACATTGGGATCAGCAGGAACATCGGCAACGACGGCAGAACATACCAGAATGTTGCGGCAGAATGGTCTGCCATATTGGCCACATCCGGCTTTTCACGCCACAGCCAGATCATCCCCATCACCGAAATCAGAGGCAATGATGCGATCAACGCTCCAAAACCGGGCTGACGTTTGGCCACTTCGGATACGATGGCGATTATGACGCCGGAAAGTGCTGCTTTTGCGATGAAATACCACATAAAGCGACTTTGGCTGTTTTTGCAGGAACTGGCAAATGGCATTGTGCACGGTTTCATGGCTGTGTGCACGAGGGCAAAGCAGGCACATCCTGAGCTTAGGCGATTTCGGCCAAAACCACTTCGTCGTCATGGACGTTTCCAGTCACGAGAAAACCCGGCACTTTGGTCTGCGGGTGCGTTTCAGTCCAGTCGCGAAAACGATCATTTGTAACGACTTTGGCCTGAAGTTTTACTGCGCAATCAAGCAATAGCGGATCAGCAGGAGTGCCCTTGGGAGCGACAAGTATCTGCTCTGCTGGAATACCAAGCATCTTGGCCAATGGCTGTGGACCCAGATAGCGATCCCCAATCTTGTACCCGACATTGGCGTCAAACCAGACGACCGGAACGTAATCTTGTTTCTTTAGTTCGCCCAAAACAGCCCGCAACGTAGCCATTGAAGGTAGATCGTTTTGCCAGTGCATCACGTTTGAGCCATCAATCACAATATATCGACGAATCTGACGTCGCCGCGAAACCAAAATAAGAACGAAGGCGGCAAAGGTGCTGATAACGCAAATCAGCAGCGCGTCACTAAGAACAGGTCCATAAGTCAGGACAGATAGAACCATGCCTGCAACAGACAGCACTAACAAAATTAACGGCACAACCATGAGGTAAGCAGAAACAAAATTACACGCCTACTGTCAAGCGTGAACATAAGGTGCGGCGGGAAACGGCGCCTGAATACTAGCCTAAGTCCCCAGCCAGCGCCTGATCAATCAGCGCTATTGTCTCGTTCACTCCGTAAAGCGCGATAAAGCCACCAAAACGCGGACCTGTCGAGGCACCCAGAAGGACTTCGTAAAGGGCAGTGAACCAGCCGCGAAGTGGGTCAAACCGGTCACGGCCAATGGCGTAGACAACTGATTGCAGTTCTGAATCCTCAATTGGCCCGTCATAGGCGGCCAATGCATCACGCAGCGCTTGCAGTGCTTCGCGTTCGGGGGCGGTCGGCGCGCGAAAGACGCGGGTTGGTTTCACGAAATCGTTGAAATAGCGCACGGCGAACCCTGCGGCAGCATCAAGATCGGGATGGGTTTCGGGTGTTGCATCCGGGGCATAGCGATTGATAAAGCCCCAAAGCTGCGCCTTGTCCTCGGCGGCGGAAACCGATGCCAGATTAAGCAGCATGGCAAATG
>JAHRVZ010000411.1 GCA_019090405.1 Paracoccaceae bacterium | reverse complement strand
TGATCGTCCATTTGGACCGGCCACCTTCGTGCATGGAATGACTTGGTGGGTTCAACAGAGTACAGCCGCAAAGGTCAAGCGGAATCCGGTCGGCAGCCGGGCCAGTCGTGCGATTTTATGCTGGTTTCAGCCAGTTTCGCGTTTTATGGTCGGTGCTTGTTGTATTTTGCCCTCATGTGCGACGATCCAGTCTAGTGTTTGGTCAAACGGCATCGGGCGGCCAATGCCGAAGCCCTGTACGTAATCACACCCCAATTGGGCCAGCAACGTGTGTTCGCCAACCGTTTCAACACCCTCGGCAAGTGTCTCTATTCCAAGCCGCTCTGCCATCGTCAGAATCGCGCCGACCAGTTGTTGTTGTTCCGGATCACGATCTGCCTTCATCACAAAGGAGCGATCAATTTTGATTCGTGAAATCGACAGCCGTCGGATCGACGCAATCGACGCGTGACCAGTGCCGAAATCATCCAGATCAATCCGGCACCCCAACTCGCCCAATCCGATAATGTTTCGTGTCACGGTTTCGTCCGGACCATCGGTGACCACAGATTCAAGAACCTCAACACAAAGCCGATCCGATGTCAGATCAAAGCGGTCCAGTTCCCAGCGGATTTTGTCAACCAGCGCTGGATTACGCAATTCATCGCTGGCAAAGTTGACCCCGACGCAGGGAACGTTGGTTCCGGCACTGTCCCATGCCTTCAACGCTGTCAGCGCATGGTACAGCATGACCTGACCTAACCGTTCAAGCAGGCCAGCTTGTTCAATCACCGGCAAAAACTCATCCGGGGGGATCATGCCATGGGCTGGGTGGTTCCATCGGGCCAGAACCTCAAACCCGCTAACCTTACCGGTGTCGGTTGAGATTTGCGGCTGATACCAGGGTTGAATTTGCCCGTTTTCAAGAGCCGCAGTCGCATCATTGCGTAAATCCACCCGGGTCTTGGTTTTGCGGTGGATCTCGGCGGAATAGGCCCGGATGCTTGATGGCCCGGCCTGTTTTGCATCAGCCAATGCGTCCTGAGTCGCCGCCATCCAGTCGTTTCCTTTGGTGCCTGGGGTACGGCTGCGCAAACAAAACCCAACCGAACAGGACACATAAATTGATATGCCATCCAGTGAAATCGGTTCTTCTACCGCGCTTTGCAGCCGGCCCGCCATTTGAATGGACAGTTCAAGATCCAGTTGTCGCACAGGCATCAGACAAACCGCAAAGCGGCTGTCGCCAAGCCGCGCCACTGTATCGCCATCCCGAAAGGTTGAAATAATCCGGTCGCCACAACGCTGGACAACCAGATCAACTGCATTTTGACCGTACCGCTCGGCCAATTCAGGGCAATCGTCCAGTTCAAGCACAAAACAGGCGGATTTCAGGCCCGAAGTTTCTGTATCCTCATAAACCTGACCCAAAACCGTTTCAAACCCATCGCGCAGCAACAGTCCTGTTACACTGTCCCTGGGCGCGCTAAAATTTGACCGACCACGTCCCAGGACATGCGCAATAGAAAATAGCAAAGGCAGCCCAAGCGCCACCAACAGCAATGCGGGTTCACCGCCGATCCAATAAGCTGCCAGTGTTACCCCCGGAAGAAACGCAAGTATTGCCGGTTCGGCCAAAGCCGACTGCAAATGCCTATGCAATTTTGCAAGAAATTCGGTGGTCGTTTTGGGCATGACGTCAATATCCTGTTAACCCATCGCGCGAATAGCGACGGGATCAGGCTAAACAATCGGTCTAAGGGTTGCCTTAACGCAGTTTGGGAATATCCGGCAGATTTTCATCAATTTGCTGCGGACTAAGTTCCAGCCCGGTGAAATCAAATAGTTTCGGGTCCAACAGATGCGATGGCCGTGCGTTCATCAGCGCGCGAAACATAACCTGTCGGCGGCCCGGGCTGTTGCGTTCCCAGCCATCGAGTATTTTCTTAACCTGTTGACGTTGCAACCCATCCTGCGAGCCACACAGATCGCAGGGAATGATGGGATAGTTCATTGCACGGGCAAATTTTTCGCAATCCGCCTCGGCGACATGGGCCAGTGGGCGAAAGACAAACAGGTCTCCGGCCTCGTTTAACAGCTTTGGTGGCATCGTGGCCAACCGTCCGCCATGGAACAGGTTCATGAAAAATGTCTCTAAAATGTCGTCGCGATGATGACCCAACACCACTGCGCTACATCCTTCTTCGCGGGCGATTCGATAAAGGTTTCCGCGCCTGAGGCGTGAACACAGGGCGCAAAATGTCCGTCCTTGTGGAACCTTATCCATGACGATGGAATAGGTGTCCTGATATTCGATACGGTTCGGCACGCCCATTTTGTCCAGAAACTCCGGAAGAACGGTGGCTGGAAATCCGGGCTGCCCCTGATCCAGATTGCAGGCCAGCAAATCCACCGGCAAAAGCCCGCGCCATTTCAGTTCGTACAGAATCGCCAGCAGGGTATAGCTGTCTTTGCCGCCCGATAGGCAGACCAACCAACGCGCGCCGGGTTTATCGCTCGGTTTATCACGGGCAACCATACCATATTGCTCAATCGCTTCGCGCGCCTGACGCACAATGCGTTTACGCAGTTTGCGAAATTGGGTAGTGCGCGGTGCACCCGCAAAAAGCGGGTGAATGTCGTCATTGTTATCCAGCATCAGAGGGTTTTATTCGAGTTGTGCATAGTGGGCAAGT
>JAHRVZ010000006.1 GCA_019090405.1 Paracoccaceae bacterium | reverse complement strand
TGCGATACATGGCGATGGTCGGTGCCGCAGCAACCGCCATAGACGTTTAGTTTTGGCAACACGCGCCGCAAATCCGCATGTTGTTGGCCAAGTTCTGTCGGATTGCCGTCGTCCAGCACCTCGCAAGTATCCAGTTCAGCATGCGACATGCGCGAGGCATTGGTCCGCACCCCACGGATTCGATTGACCCAGTCGCCACCTGTTTCAAGCATGTCTCGAAAGTGATCCGGGTGGGCGCAGTTTATCATGTAATAGGCTGGTCTGGACGCATGGTGACTATCAGTTTCTGCAATCGCCTCACCAAGCGTTTGACCGGTGGGCAAGGTGCCATCGGTTTCCAGCGTAAAGCTGATCGCGCAGGGGATATCTGCGTTATAGGCAGCGCGGCTGACGCCAATCGCTTCGTTGGCACTGGTCATGGTGATGGCTGAAACCATGTCGACCCTGGTATGGGCAAATACGTCAACCTGAAACCTGTGATATTCCTCGGCTTCGGTGACGCTCATCAGCTTACCGGGGTCGTAACCATCACCGCGCGGGCCGATGACACCGTCGATCAGCACATTTATACCGGCTCCGAAATCCATGCGCAGGGATTCGGCGAACCGCACGGCTTCTTGGTTGATCCGGCTCAGGTCGTCCAGATCATATCCCAAAAGTTCTGCCCAGTCCGGATTGGCCCGCCAGGTAACGGTATCAAGAACAAAATCGGTGTTGTTTTGGCGGGCCATTGTCAGAAAGTCGGCAAAATAGCCGCGCATCGCGGCGCGTGCCTGTTCGTTTCGCAAAAGAGGAAATGACGCGAAATGCGGCAGATCGAATTTTTTTATGAACAACAGCCATGTTTCCAAACCTGCATCGGTCAGGAATATCTGGTCGGTTGAATGGGGTAGTTTCAGTTTGGTATTGGTGGTCATCATCATCTCCTTTGTTAAGTTGACCTGAAAAGGGTCTGACGTCAGTGCGTGTGAACCAGCGTTGTAGCGAGCGTCGAAATCACCTATTTTTGCCTGGAAACTTCTGAGAATTGCCAAAATTATGTCTGAGTCGATCGAAATTTCTCTGCTAGGAGAGTTGTCCGTCAGTGCAGAAGGACAGATGATTCCCCTGCCTGCGTCACGCAAAGCGCGGGCGGTGCTGGGCTATCTGGCGGCAACGTCGCGCCCTGTCAGACGGGAACGGTTGTGCGAATTGCTCTGGGATTTGCCTGATGATCCGCGCGGGTCACTTCGCTGGGCACTCAGCAAACTGAGAAAGGTGGTTGACCGCGACGGCGTGACAAGAATTGTTGCCGATCGCGAGCGGGTTGCCCTTGCACCAACCACAGCGGCGGTTGATCTGCGCGATATCCGCGAACGTCTGATAGATGATCCCCCATTCATCAAGCCGCCGGACCTGCGGGCCATGGCAGAGCAGTTGAGCCGTCCATTTCTGGATGGGCTTGAATATGCGGGCACCGAAGATTTTCAGCTGTGGCTGGCTTCAGAGCGTCAGGACGCACATCTTTTGTATCTTAATGTCCTGCGGCGGCTGGCATTACATCCTGATGTGGCTAAACCTGAAGCCATCAAATGGGCAAGGCAATGGAAAGAGCAGACTCCGCTTGAAGAAGAAGCCGCACGCGGGTTGATTCACGCTTTGGCGCACTCTGGTCGGGTCGCAGAAGCCCGCGCATGTGAGGCTGATTTCATCACAGCCATCCGCGAGGCCGGGCTGAGTTTTTCCGGTTCCTTGATGCCAACAATGACCTCAGCGCCTAAAGCTGACTTAGCCGAAGTACGTCCGGTGGAAACCGAACCCAAAAGGATGCTGCGCAAACAGAACATTGGCTTTTGTCGAACGGATGATGGAGTGCGGATTGCCTATGCAAAAGTGGGCGAGGGGGCACCTCTTGTTAAAGCTGCAAATTGGCTGAACCATTTGGAGTTGGATTGGGACAGCCCGATTTGGGGCGATACGTTTGCCGCCTGTTCACGGGTACGCACCTTTATTCGCTATGACGAACGCGGCAATGGTCTTTCCGATTGGGATGTGGATGAGATCAGTCAGGACGTGTTCGTGCGCGATCTGGAAACCGTCGTGGATTCGCTGGGACTTGAGCGGTTTCCGCTATTGGGCATTTCGCAAGGCTGCGCAGTTTCGATCGAGTATGCAGCACGACATCCAGAACGGGTTTCGGCGCTGATATTGATTGCCGGTTATGCAACCGGCTGGCGGATCGGGGCAAGCGCCGAGGAACAGGCCCGGCGCGAGGCTGTCATGACACTAACCCGCCACGGCTGGGGCACATCAAACCCGGCCTACCGTCACATATTTTCACAAACGTTCATGCCGGATTCCAAGCCAGAGGATCTAGACTGGTTTGATGAATTTCAACGCCAGACCACCTCGCCGGAAAATGCGATCAGGTTTCAGGAAGCCTTTGGCCATATTGATGTGCGCCACCGTCTTGCCGAAATAAAGGTGCCAACAATTGTGTTTCACGCAAAAGGCGATCAACGGATATCGTTTGATCAGGGACGTGAACTGGCGATGGAAATACCTGGGGCAGAGTTTGTTCCACTGGACAGCAAAAACCACATTCTGCTTGGGCACGAACCAGCATGGCGAAAGTGTGCGCAGGAAGCCAAAGAGTTTTTGCAGCGTCACGGGGTCTAAAACTGCGCAAATCCGAAGCGTGTCACCTGACTAACTCTGATTTTTCAACCTAACCGGTCGACCTGACCATCCGCTGATATTTTACGCGATTTTGGGGTGCGCAACAGGCGTGCCTCAGGCCGTGTGGCCGCTGCGATTGTTGGACTGCATTGGGCTGCATAAGCAGACCCGACATTCCTAGACGTTGTGATCCAATTTCTTCAAATACAACGCCAGCGGCCAGAAATTACCATGGTTATTGCAACGCTGAATACAACGAGAATCGTGGATTTTCGGCCTTGGAAATACTTCACAACTCAGAAACAGCAAACAAACAAGGTAAGAAAATGCCCCCAAAATTCCGACTGAAATGGATCGAAGCCCGCGCAAATCGCCGGGCCGAACGCAGATCAATCGCCCGGCTTCAAGGTTTTAGCGACAGAATGCTGAACGATATCGGAGTCTCACGTTCGTCCGTTGGATATCCACCAAAACTCAGACGGCAGCAACCCTGGTGAAATAACACAATCAACCCGTATCGCGACTGAATGGAGAACTGGAAATGCTTAACACAACACGCCGCAAATTGCTTGGCGCCTCGATGGTGGGGGCCGGCGCCATGCTGAATGCCGTCGGCTTTGCCGCCTCGGCTGGCACGCTCACACAGAAAGGAAAGATCATGCTCGACAAGCTACCGCAGCTTCCACAAGGCCTGATTGAAGCCGCAAATTTCCCCCTGATCGAGGCTATACATGGCCGCCGCTCACGCCGTTTTGCCAAGGGCGCGTCGATCCCTGATGGGCCGCTTGCCTATACCTCAAAGGATGCGCCCGAAGCCCTGAGTGAATTGGAACAGATGTTGCTGCTGACCACGGTGGCAGGCAATACTGGCTGGTCCAACTTAATCCCACATAACCGGCTTTATGCACCAAAGACGCCCAATTATGCCGGTGCGGCGGGCGGGCGGACCTTTCCGTCTGCGGCTGGATTTCATACCTCCGAGGTCTTTTTCACGAATGATTCGGGCAGTTACGTCTTGCGCACCCGTGACATGCATCCGGTTTCGACCCCCGGCGCTGATGTTGATCTGAGCGCCTATCTGAAGGCGCATAAATCTCGGATCGTCAAGCTAAGCGACGGGCGCATGAACATCCCCAGCGTGCCCCAGCATATGGAGATGCACAATGAATGGTGTTCAAACGTACCAGGCAGCACGCTGATTATCCCGGTGGCCGACTTGGCTCAGCACATGATTTTGTCTCTTTGTTATCTGGTGCAAAACGGCGCGTGCATCTTTGATGACGTTAATGGTCAGCCGATCCCCGGTATGGATCAGTTCAAGTCAATCGTAGATGTCGAAAACCCATTCCCGCTTAGCTATGTCGAGCAACTGGCCCTGACCGAGGTAACGGTTGAAACCTCAACCTCTTGTTATGCCGGGGCGCTGATGTTGCAGGCGATGGGATTGGGTGGCTGGATGTATGACGGGATCAATCCGTTTAGTGTTCAGGGCGCAAGCGGTGACCCGGATGTGCCCGGCCTTGGCTTTCGCTTTGACATGCCGGAAGGTGCGTTGTTGCCGCATGTGACCGGACTTGAAGGCGTGTTCGAAGGCCACACACCACCGCATTTCCCGGACATGCGCGCCGCCGTCATGTCGGTTGTTGAACGCAAGTTCGGCGTCGGCGGGCCGTTCAATGAGGCGACGGATGGTCCTTACAAAAAGACCGAGGCAGTCCGTGCCAATGCAGCACCCATTGGCGAGGATACGATCAACTGTGTCGTGACCATGGCGCAATACATCTATGACAAGTTTGGGCGTTTCCCGGCCACGGTGCCGGCAATCTTCAACCTGATGTATTTGCAGGCCCACAAGCTCGATACCGGGTTTTATAACGCGCATTTCGACGATGGAGCATACCTGCGAACCCATAGGGATAATGACCAGAACTGGTCGTGATCCACAAAGCTAGTGCGATTTCACTGCCCGGGGCCAGGTTTCAGGCCGCGGGCAGGGTCCGCAGCAATCACCAATTGTTTTGGAAATTTGAGATTAACACGTCACCCGCGATCAAAAACAACGGTGAATACAACGCTGGCTCTCACAGGGCGCAGGCAAAACCAAATCAAGTAATCCTGAACCGAACTTAGCAAAGGAAAGACCTCATGTTTGATACTCCACAATACAAAACACCTGGCTTTACAATTTGCCCGGCCAGCAAGGACGAAGCCGATGATCTGGCTCGCATTGCAGTAATGGCCAGCGATGGTCAGACTCTTGCAACCTGGGAAGACCTGCGCAAAGGGGGGCAGACCGCGCTGCAGGTCGGCAGCAAACGCGCCAAGCGCAACAGTGGCGCGTTTTCCTATCGCAATGCCGATATTGCCTTGCAGAACAACAAGGTGATTTCCGCTATCATCTCGTATCCGCTCAGGGCAGACAGCTATGCCACCGCACCCGATGATGTCCCGTCGTATTTGAAGCCCCTGCTTGCGTTGGAGGCCCGGGCGGTTCCCAGTTGGTACATCAATATTCTCGCCACCTATCCGGCGTTTCGGGGTCAGGGAGCGGCCAGCGGCCTGATTGGTGAGGTCACAGAACGCGCGCGTTCAGCCGGGTTCCGGTACCTGAGTCTGATTGTCGGCAACAAGAACCCAGCATTCAGACTTTATGAGTCACTTGGGTTTTATGAGACCGCCCGCGAGGGCGTCGTCAAAGGACCGTTTGAAGACAGAGACACCCATTGGGTTCTGATGAAAAAGAAAATTTTCTGATCCCAACTCGGGCGACCGCTCGCCTCTTGATATTTGCAAAGGAAAATTCAATGTCACGTCTGATACTGGTCTATGCCGTTCTGTCGTATATCTTGTTCTTAGGAGTCACGGCCTGGATGGCTGCGTTCTTGTTGGACTTTAACGCGCAGCGCAGTTCGGGCGATTTGTTGCCATGGCCGCAAGCCGCTGCAATTGATATCATACTGATATCGGTATTCGGGCTGGTACACAGCATCATGGCCCGCCCCGGATTCAAACGGACATGGACCAGGATAATCCCGCCGGCTGCTGAACGCGCAACCTATGTTTTGCAATCGTCAGTTTTGCTTGGTCTGATTTTCCTGCTCTGGCAGCCGATCGACTTTACCGTCTGGCATGTTCAGGGGGCTGTTTCTTATGGTATTCTGGCGGTCTTTTGCGTTGGAATGGCCATTATTGGGCTTGCCACGGTCTTGCTGGATCATTTTGAGTTTACCGGCCTGCGACAGGCCTGGGACAATCTGGGCCAAGCCCCGACGCGCCAACCGCAATTTCGCACACCGTTTCTGTATCGGATTGTCCGCCATCCTCTGCAACTTGGCATTGTGATGGTTATGTTCGCGGTGCCGCATATGACCGCCGATGGGTTACTGTTTGCAATCGTGATGCTGGGATACATTCTGATCGGCCTGCGGTTCGAAGAGCGCGCATTGTTACGTGAATTTGGACCCGCCTATCGGGCCTATCAACGGAGGGTACCCATGCTGTTGCCGCGATTAGCTGCCCCAACTATGGCAATGACCCCGGGTCGATATGCGTCGACACAGGACAGCAGCCAAAGCCTAAGTCCCGATGAGTGACAGAGCAGCCCAATAAAATGGATGGCGCGTTGCCTGAAAATCAAGTGTCTCTAATGGGCCGGGGCGGGGCCGTTGCATTGGAGCTTCGGCGCGGGAGATCGGCGTAATTGCCTGACTTGCCGCCCGAGCGGCCTGCGCTGCCATCAATTGGGCAGGCTGTAAATGGGGGGTGCCCCAGCTGACGATATGGTCCACGGCGGCGGCACCGCCCATGCAAGCGGCGCGCTGAACATGTGCCAGTGCCGCCGAAAGCGACAACGGAGTGCGAAAACTTGGTCGACGCTCAGCAATTTCCGTTTCGGTGCGGGCCAGATGCAAGGTCATCACTGCCCGCACCAGCAAGGCGGTCATTGTCGGGGTCACAGGGAAAAGCGTGGACAACACGGCAGGCACCTTAAGCGCCAAACCATATCCCAAGCCCTGAAACTCGTCCGGAAGGTCCAAACCAACGGGTGCCGTTTCGCAAGCCGCCAGAATAATCGCGCGAAGTTTTGAAAGATCCGCACCTTCCGAAACCAGCCTCTCGACATTCAGCAATTCACCGGGCCAGGTTCCATCCGCAACAAGCGCCTCTGGGGTGGCTGCCTCGGCGGCCATCAAAAGCCCCGATTGCCTGCCTTGGTCGCGGTCCCACCCGCCGTGGCAATAAAACACGGCATAGGTTGCGGCCTCAATGGCTTTTGAAACGCGCGAGACCGTGGCATCTCTGCCGGCCAGTTCCAGACGCATATCAGAAGGAAAAATAGGCCAGGCGGGATTGCTCCAGCCGGGTTCGATTTCTGGGCGGGTGTCTGCGCCCATGATCCTGACAGACTGACGCTGCCGGTTTTCAAAGCGGGTGATGCGTGCAACCGCAAGGTCTTCGGTCGGGTCTGAAATCGCAAGAAGGAAGGGATGGGTTGTTCGTCGGTCGCCCGCTTGTTTACGGCTGGATACCCAGGCTGTCGGACTTTGACTAAAGCAGACAAACCAGTCAGCAAGGAAGGGGCGGTTTTGGTCATCTTGCAGGCGCCACGCGGCGGCAAGAGGTGCCCCAGCAAGGCGACCCGGAGGCACCATGATGATTGTGCTGTCCAGCCTGAATCCAAGTTCCAGTAAATGGGTATGCAATGGCCCCATCAAACTATCCCAAAGGTCTGACATCAACCTTTCCAACGAAGACATGAATGCTTTGGCTGTGTTGTCTGCCGGGTTCCACAACTGGCCGGGACCAGTTCGGAATGCCTGATCGTAGGCATCGGTCCAGCCCTGCGACCGGGATAACAACGTCTCAAGCGCCTTTGGGGTAAGGTCAGGCAGCGCGTACCATGCGGCATTTGTTTTGGGAATTGCACCCGAAATAACGATAAAGGCGCCGCCCGTTTCAGTTACCAGTGGGATTACCATCGCCATATCATCGTCCATGACCGCAATCAGGGTCTCAAGGTCGGGGGGGACGAAACCAAACCCGTTTCCTTCAGCTGACAGCATGTTTTCCAGCTTGGTTTGTACTGTATGCAATTCATCAAGAGCTGCCGTGTACTTAGCATTCGCAATATTGCTTTCGGCCGCAGGATCCTGGCGGATCTGGTCCATATCCTGAACCCTTTGGCGCAGGCTCAGCACGCGATCACGAAGTTCGCCAGCAGGGCCATGCAACTGATCAAAAAAACCGTCAAGCAATGCGCGGATGCCCCGGCCAAGAGAAACTGCCATGATGGCCGCGCCAAGATCATCGGCTTGTAGCCGCAGCATGGCCAGACGGTCGCCGACGCCGGACAGGCGTCGCAATATTGTTTCCTGACTTGCTCTGTCCGGAAGGGTGAAAACCAACCGCACCCCGGTCTGCAACAGAACTGACAAAGCGTTTTCGGCGTCAGAAGCACCCAGCAGATACAGCGCAAAAGCCTTGCCTTCTGCCGCGCGCATCCATTCGCTGGGTTCAACGATCGGATCATGTAAGTCTAACACTTCTGAATATAGGCCAACCGCGATGGAAAGATCAGAATGCCCCTTGCTACGTTGCGCGCGTTTTACCAGCAAATCTGCCTTGGCAAGCCGGACATCGGCTGCGAACAATATGTCTGATGGGTCTTTCCACAGGTCAAGCGCCCGGTCGAACTGATCAAGGGCAGATTTCTCATCCTGATTGGTCTGCAGCTCAAGACCTGCCCGCGCAACCAAAGCCAGACCAAAATTGAGCGATAAGCTGGCAATCTTATATGCATCATCAGGCAGTTTCAGAACGGCCTCGGCCTCTTTGAACAAGGCAATCGCTGTTTCCAGATCTTCCAGGTTGTCAGCGTCATTCCCCAGTTGTGAGCGCGCCCAATAGGCGGCGGCGTGTTCTGCCGCGATACTTGCCCAAACGCCTGCATCCTGAGTTCGTGACCAAGGGTCAGCCGCCTGCGTATAAAACTGGATTGCCGAACCAAGATCATCATGCGCACGCTTGCCACCAACATGATCGGCTCTTTCAGTCAGTGCCGTCGCCAAATTACGAGCCACCTGTGCCGCGCCAAACCTGTCACCAATTTTGGATTTGATAGCCAAAGCCCGCTGCAGCAATTCAATTGCTTGATCAACGTCGCTAATCGCGGCTTCTCCGACTTTGCGGGCGGCACGTGTACTGAACACGATTGCACTATCCATCATCGCGTTGGCCCGTCCGGTATCGTTTCCGGCGTCGTTTCCGGCATCGGTCCAGATACTATCGGCCTGTGAATGCGACCTAAGCGCCTCTGCTAGATCAGAAAAAGCTGCGTTTGTCTCTTTGAGACGGGATTGCGACCAATGCAAATTTCCGCGCTGACTCCACGCGCGGGCCAAATCGCCCCGAGACCCCGGCAGAGTCCCCGGATGCTTAAACTTCGCAATGGCTTTGTCGCATAAAAGGCTGGCCGCTGTCAGATCGTCGCTGCGTGCCTGTCCAGTCCGTGTTCGTGCGCGTGCATGTTGCACGACGGCCTGATTGACCAGCACCTTGAT
>JAHRVZ010000410.1 GCA_019090405.1 Paracoccaceae bacterium | reverse complement strand
GTGCCATGGGTGACAACCCGGCGCAGCATACTGCGTGCGGCGGCAGCCGATTCCGTTGACATCACCCGTGGGCCATATTGCACGCCCCGTTGTTTCAGGATCGTCGGGCTAACGTAACGCCCGCCATTGGCAATTGCTGCGTATCCGGCAGCCAAATGCATCGGGGTTGCCGACAACCCATGCCCAAACGATATCGTCATCATCTCAAGCACGCCCCAGTTTTTCGGGATCAGGGGGCGGCTCCCACGGGCCTCGACAATTTCAAACCCCGAGCGTTCCAGCAGCCCCAAATCACCGAAAAACTGCTTTTGCCGCTCGATCCCGATCATCTGAGCCAACCGGGCTGTACCCACGTTTGAGCTTTTCTCGATCACTTGAGCAACCGAAAGTTCCGGTCCATAAGATTTGTTGCGGAATTCGCCTATTTCATAGCCAGACTGACGCAGTGGGCGGCGCGTGTTGATCATGGTATTTGCGTTCACCAGCCCCAGATCCATCGCCTGAACTGCGGTGAATATCTTGAAGGTCGAGCCAAGCTCATAAACCCCCTGCACCGCGCGGTTAAACAGAGGGCTGTCGGATGCCTCTTCGCCTTTGATAGGCGGGCGTGGTCGTTCATTTGGATCGAAATCAGGCAAGGACACCACCGAGATGACTTCGCCGGTATGCACATCCATCAGGATTGATGTCGCCCCTTTGGCATTCATCAGTTTCATGCCGCCAAAAAGCACACGCTCAGACGCGGCCTGGACTGTCAGATCAAGCGATAGTTCCAGTGGTTTGTCGCCATTGGCCGGATCGCGCAGATAATCATCAAATTGCTTTTCAACACCGGCGACACCGATCACTTCGGCGGCGTTCACGCCCTCTTTGCCAAACGACGCACCACCCATGATATGCGCGGCCAACCGACCGTTTGGATACAGGCGCATTTCGCGTGGACCGAACATCAGGCCCGGATCACCCAGATTGTGCACCGCCTGTTTCTGTTCGGGGCTAAGTTTCCGTTTGATCCACAAAAATTTACGTTTGCCAGTGAAATCTTTGATCAACTGCTCTTTGTTAAGGTCAGGCAGAATTTGCGCCAGCCCTTCGGCGGCGGCAATCGGATCAATCATCACAGGTGGTTGCGCATAAAGCGAAAATGTCTCAAAATTCGTCGCCAGAATGCGCCCGTTCCGGTCAACAATATCAGCGCGTTGCGCCGCGATTGTCGCCCCGGCTGCACTGGCAAGCGGTTCAACCGCTTCGGATGTGGCCATCATCCCCATGCGCCCGCCAACAACGACAAATGCAGCAACAAAAAACACGCCCAATACCAAAAGCCGCCCCTCGGCACGACTGCGGGCTTTGTCCTGCATCTTGATGTGGCGCAGGCGGATATTTTCTTTCTCGATTGCGTCGGTGTTTTCGCCCTTGTCACGCGCCGGAAGAATACGGGCCAGGGGGCGCAGGGGACTGCGGATCATGGGAATTGCTCTCCGGGAAGGGCTGCGTTCATGGTGGAAACATCTATGGGATCGGTGATTGGCAGCAATGGATCAGGCGGAAAGGCCACCTCGTCGACGCGACCAAACTGGTTCGGGCGCAAAGGCAGCAGACCCAGGCTGTCAAAGTTGATGTCACTTAGTTCAAGCAGCCGGTTGGGGCGGTTCAGATAGGCCCATTCAGCGCGCAGCACCCGCAAACGGACCTGCGCCTGACCAATGTCACGCTGCAATCGTTGAGTATCAGACAACACCTGTTGCGTGGCATAGTTTTCACGATAGGCCCAAAAGGCCAGTCCAATTACCGCCAGCGCGGTCAGCACATAGGCTATGCTTTTCATCGGGAGGGTTCCTTTAGTCTGGGCATGCTTAGGCTGGCCGCGTCAATCGACCCCGCCGGGGCATCCGTGCGTATGGCCACCCGCAGCTTGGCCGACCGGGACCGCGGGTTTTCCGCCAGTTCCTGATCGTCCGGGCCAATGGCCTTGCGCGATTTCAACTTGAACTGCGGATCGGGCTGTTCGGTTTCCGGCGCATAGCGATTGGCGCGTCCCTGCGCCCCCGCGCGGGCCTGCATGAACCGTTTAACCATGCGGTCCTCGATCGAATGAAAGGTGACAACGGCCAGTTTACCACCGGGTTTTAATGCCCGCTCAGCGGCCATAAGCCCCTGAAACAGTTCGTCATATTCTTCGTTCACCGCGATGCGGATGGCCTGAAAACTGCGGGTCGCCGGATGCGAATGGCCCGGCTTTGGACGTGGCAGACAGCTTTCGATAATTGTGGTCAACTGTTTCGTGGTTTCAATCGGCGCCTCGTCACGTGCACGACATATTGCACGCGCAATGCGGCGACTGGCGCGTTCTTCGCCGTAATGAAACAGGATGTCGGCCAACCTGGTCTCGGATGCCGTATTCACCAGATCAGCCGCAGAGTCACCGCTTTGGGACATGCGCATATCCAGGGGTCCGTCCTTCATGAACGAAAACCCGCGCTCGGCCAGATCAAGCTGCATGGACGAGACACCCAAATCCAGAACGATACCGTCCAGATCCTGACCATAGTCATCCATTTTGGAAAAAACGCCCTGCTGCATCACCAGCCGGTCACCATATTCCCCAACCCAGTCTTGCGCCATTTCAAATGCCAAAGGATCACGATCTACCGCAATCACCCGATCCGCCCCGGCCTTTAGCAACCCGCGTGTATAGCCACCGGCACCAAATGTGCCGTCCAGCCAGATACCTGAAACAGGAGAAACCGCCGCCAGCAAGGGCCGCAGCAGGACTGGAATATGGGGATCATTTGGTTCTGAGCGGGCCGCAGCAGCCATGCCGTTATGCCTCTCCGACGCCGTCTAGATATTCCATCGGGTCAAAATCGTCTGGAAGGTCGTCCAGCCAGGCCTCGGAATTGGACAATTCGACAGTTTCGTATGTCTCTGGCTTCCAAATCTGGAATGTATCACCAGCAGCGATAAAGAAGGCCTCGCCCTCAAGGCCGATTTTGGCACGCAATTTGGCGGGCAGCACCAAACGCCCGGTCACATCGACCGAAGTTGGGAAAGACTGACCGTGAAACATACGCTGCAAATGTTTACGCGGCTGCGAACCACGTGGCAAAGCGTCGATCTTGGCGTCAACGCTCTCGATTGCTTTCATTGTATAACACTCAAGAAACTCGCGGCGATGATCACCATATACTATGACCAGTTCGGGGGTATCGCCGGGTTGCCAGTTGGGATCGCCCGACTCAAGCACACGGCGAAACAAAGCCGGGATCGAGACCCTGCCCTTTGCATCCACCTTATGGTGGCTTTCACCTCTGAACCTACGGGTCACTTTCCCTGTCCTTACCATTCGCGCCACCGCGAAAAAAAACCATCCCCAGAAATGGGAAACGGCAAGTTGATCTGCTGCCACTGATCAACCTGCCGCCCTCGTCCCGCTTTGCGGGAAGTCCAGCTGCGCGCGCCACCTGGGGGGATGTCTGCTCGC
>JAHRVZ010000409.1 GCA_019090405.1 Paracoccaceae bacterium | reverse complement strand
GATCGCGCTATTGAAGCCTATCAAACTGCAGCATCGTTTGCCCCGCGTGAGGCGCTTATTCAAGGCGGGTTGGGACGTGCATTGCTTGCAGATGGTCAAGCCAAATCCGCGCTTGGGCCGCTTGAAAAAGCCCGCGACCGTGATTTTCGCGATACCCGTGTATTACGCGACCTGTCATTGGCCTATGCCAAGACCGACCAGCCCGGAATGGCCGCATTGGTCACAGCAGAGCGCTATGCGTTGCAAGGTAATATGCCGGATGCCGGACGACACGCCCAACGCGCCTCAAATTTACTGCCACGCGGTTCTGCACCTTGGCAAAGGGCACAGGATGTGCTCATTGCAGCGGAACGCTTTGAAAAAGGGAAAAAGAAACGATGATCCGAATGAGTGCCCCAAGCCTGATTATCCCTGCCCTGACGTCGCTGTCCTTGTTGGCCAGCCCGGTTCAGGCAATTGACCTAACTTCGATGAGCGATGCCGAGCGTACCGCCTTTCGCGCCGAGGTCCGCGCCTATTTGCTGGATAATCCCGAAGTCATAATCGAGGCTGTAAACCTGCTGGAAGAACGTCAGGCCAGCGCCAAGGCACAGGACGATATGGCATTGGTTGCGATGAATGCGGACGATCTGTTTGACGATGGGTATTCCTGGGTCGGGGGCAATCCTGAGGGCGACATCACGTTGGTTGAATTTCTCGACTACCGCTGCGGCTATTGCCGCCGCGCGATGCCCGAAGTTGAAAAGTTAATTGCGGCAGACGGCAACATTCGCCTGATTGTCAAAGAACTGCCAATTCTTGGCGAAAATTCAATGATTTCATCGCGCTTTGCCGTTGCCACCAAACAGGTCGCAGGTGCGGATGCCTATAAGGATGTGCATGATGCGTTGATGGCTCTTGGCGGTGACTTGACCGATGTTGCGCTGCGTCGCGTCGCCGATGGTCTGGGGCTGGATACGGATGCGATCATGGCGCAGATGGACAGTGACGCGGTGACCAACGAAATCGCCACCACACACGCGCTGGCCCAACGTTTGCAGATTAGCGGCACGCCCAGCTTTGTGCTGCATGATGAAATGCTAAGGGGGTATCTGCCTGCGGAACAAATGGCAGCAATCGTCGCCGAGAAGCGCAAGAAATAGCAACTATCGGGCGGGGCTAACAGCCGGGGTAGCGGAAAATTTCAAATTTTCCGGCCCGTTTTCTTTCAAAGAAAACGGCTACTCTGCCGCCTCGGCCATGATCTCTGCCTCAACTTCAGCAGCACGTTTTTCGACCAGTTCAACGATGTGGTCGACCATTTCATAATTGCCCAGCTTATGGCTTTGCTTGCCCGCCAGATAGACCATCCCCGACCCTGCCCCGCCGCCGGTAAACCCAACATCGGTCATCAAGGCTTCGCCCGGACCGTTCACCACGCAGCCAATGATGCTCAGACTCATTGGGGTTTTGATGTGCTCCAGCCGTTTTTCCAGCGCTTCGACTGTTTTGATCACGTCAAACCCCTGCCGCGCACAGGACGGGCAGGAAATGATGTTAATACCGCGATGCCGCAAACCCAGTGATTTCAGGATTTCAAAGCCGACTTTGACTTCTTCGACCGGATCAGCAGATAACGACACCCTGATGGTGTCGCCAATCCCCATCCACAGCAAATTACCCAACCCAATGGCCGATTTGATAGTGCCACTGACCAACCCCCCGGCCTCGGTTATACCAAGGTGAATTGGCGCATCGGTGGCTTCTGCGATGCCCTGATAAGCGGCGGCTGACAGGAACACGTCTGACGCTTTGACGCTGATTTTGAAGTTGTGAAAGTCGTTGTCTTCAAGAATGCGGATATGTGCCAGTGCCGATTCCACCATCGCTTCGGGGCATGGTTCTGCGTATTTCTCCAACAGATGCCGCTCAAGTGAGCCGGCGTTGACGCCGATGCGGATGGCACAATTGTGATCACTCGCGGCCTTGATGACCTCTTTGACGCGGGTTTCATTGCCGATATTACCCGGATTGATCCGCAGGCAGGCCGCCCCTGCCTCGGCAGCCTCGATCCCGCGTTTATAGTGAAAGTGAATGTCGGCGATGATCGGTACAGGGGACTCGGTTACGATGTCCTTCAGGGCTTTTGACGACGCCTCGTCCGGGACTGATATACGCACCAGATCAGCGCCAGCCTCGGCTGCGGCCTGCACCTGTGCAATGGTTGCCGCGACATCGGTTGTCAGCGTGTTGGTCATGGTCTGCACTGCAATCGGGGCATCGCCGCCAACGGGAACATTGCCAATCATGATCTGACGGGATTTACGGCGATAGATATTGCGCCATGGGCGGATAGAGTTCAGTGACATTGTAGGACTAGCCTGTGTTTGATCGTCAGGAATTATCTAGATTGCATTGGTCGGCGCTGCAATGGGCAGCTTGATGCGTTTCGCGTTCAATCTGTACAGGATACATTGAGAAACGTTTTAGTCAGCAAGAACGCTTTGTGCTTCGGCATAGCGTCGCAAATCGGCGTCTTTGCTCAGATCGGCAACGGCGAAATTCTCGGTTACCAGATCAATCGACATTGCCAGATTTTTAGTGACCGAACCCGGCGACCCGGCAGGTCCGTAGTGTTTACCATTCAACGCGAAATAGATCGCCCCGGATTCACCGGCCCGCAAAGTAGGAGGTTCTTCCATCGCGGGCACCTTATAGCTTTGCCCGCTTTCCATGATACCTTCGAAAATCACCGTTCCGTCGGCAGCTTTCACCCGAACCCAGGACGGGCGTACCGCCACCAGTTCCAACTGAGGAGCCGCGTTTTCAATCACTTGCGGGACCAGTTCTTCGTCGCGGCGCAGGGACGCGGCGGTCAATTGCCTCTGCGGTGCAATGGCTGGACGAAATGAGCCTACAGTGCTGGGATCAAGCGTCGATATCGGAGCATCGCGGGCGACCAAAACCGGCACGTCCAGCGCCTGTGGGCGATAAAGCCGGTCCAGAGCGTCGGCAGAGGGGGCCGAAAAATCGTCATCAGACGGTGTATCAAGACGCGCAATATTGTTGACTGGATCCAGACTGGACAGGACCGTCGGCGTTTGTTCAACCGGCGCAAACTGTACCTGTTGTACCTGCTTGAGCACGCTCCAGCCACCATAGCTGATACCCGCAATCAGCGACAACAAGACCAGCGTTGACCCAATAGCACGGGGTTCAACCCGACTAAGCAGGCTTTCACCGGCTGGGACAAATGGCGTGTTGGGCGACAGCAATGGATCTGCTTTGGTGCCACCACGCCCCCGCCTGTCTTCGTTTTTCTTTTTGATGACCGAGGCCTGAGCCGACATGCCATGCGCCACCTCAAAACCGCTTTCAGCACAGAATTGGTCAAAGGAACGATCAGGATCCATGTTCAGATAGCGCGCATAAGACCGCACGTAGCCAGCAATAAATCCGGGCGTATCAAAGGCCGAAGGATCAGCATTTTCTATAGCAGCAATATAGGCAGCCTTAATGCGCAATTCACGCTGCACATCCAGCAAAGATTTGCCCATGGTTGCGCGTTCGCCGCGCATCATATCGCCAAGACGCAGTTCAAAATCGTCAAAACCTTTTGGTTCTGCGATTTCTGGTTCTTCTGATTTGCGCGGTGCCTTGCGCCCAATCATAACTGCTGCCCCATTTTAACACAAACGTCCAGAATCACTTGGTGATTCGTATGCGCGTGTTGTTGAGGTAACGTTAACACAATGTAAGTATTTTGCACACTGATCTTAGGGTTAAGCCGAAGCCTCGGCGCGATTCAGCGCACAATGTGACCACAACGCGTCCAAGGCATGGACAAGGGCGTCCATTTCCCGGGGACCATGCACCGGCGACGGCGTGAACCGAAGCCGTTCAGTGCCGCGCGGAACTGTTGGGTAATTGATCGGTTGGGCATAGATACTGTAATCTTCCAACAGCATATCGCTAAGCAATTGGGTATGAAGCGGATTGCCAACGATCACCGGAACGATATGGCTGCCATGATCAATGATCGGCATGCCCAATCCCTTAAGCCGCAGCTTTAGTATTTTGGCCTGCGTCTGGTGTTGTTCGCGCAATTCTGGTGCACGTTTCAGAAAAGCCACCGACGCCGCTGCCCCGGCCGCGACGGCGGGTGGCAAAGATGTGGTAAAGATAAAGCCGGGGGCATAAGACCGGATTGCATCGCACATTTTGTCGCTGGCCGCGATATAGCCGCCCATAACGCCATAGGCTTTGGCCAAAGTGCCGTTGATGATGTCCAGACGGTGCATCAGGCGGTCACGCTCAGCGACCCCTGCCCCGCGTGGGCCGTACATGCCCACAGCGTGGACTTCGTCGATATAGGTCAGCGCGCCGAATTCATCCGCCAAATCGCAAATCGCCTTGATCGGGCCAAAATCGCCATCCATCGAATAGATCGACTCAAATGCGATCAGTTTGGGGGCTGCCGGATCATCCGCAGCCAATAATTCGCGCAAATGTTCAACGTCATTGTGCCGAAAAATGCGTTTCTCGCCACCGTTACGGCGCACACCTTCGATCATGCTGGCATGGTTAAATTCGTCCGAATAGATAATCAGCCCCGGAAACAGTTTGGGCAACGTGCTGAGGGTCGCGTCATTGGCAATATAGGCGCTGGTAAACAACAGCGCCGATTCTTTGCCGTGCAGATCCGCCAGTTCAGCCTCAAGCCGTTTGTGATAGACGGTTGTGCCGGAAATATTGCGCGTGCCGCCTGATCCTGAACCAGTGGCCTCAATCGCCTCGTGCATCGCCTCAAGGACGACGGGGTTTTGCCCCATGCCCAAATAGTCATTGCCACACCAGACAGTTATGTTCTGTTCACCGCCATCCGGACGTGTCCAGACTGCGTGCGGGAAATGACCCTTCTGGCGTTCAATATCAATAAAGGTCCGATAACGGCCTTCGTCATGCAACTTAGCAATCGCACTGTCGAGCAAAGCGTCAAAGTTCACCAGCTACTCCATCAGATAGTTCGGGCCAGTTAGTCAACCGACCGGGATTTGGCATCATTCGCCAAAATCACATTAAACAATGATCTATAGCCGTCCTTGTTCTGGATCAACCAATTCTCACCTGCCTTCATGTCGCAGGTTCCCACCTTCTTATATGTTCTGGACAGTCCCTGAAGCGCTGTTAGGGTTACAGCATCAGCCAGCAAGGAAACCCCATGTCATTAAAGAATGTTCTGACCCAAATCGACGCCGATTTACCCGCTGCCACTGATCGGTTGATAGAGCTGTTGCGCATTCAGTCCATTTCTACCGATCCGGCCTATAAGGGCGAATGTGACCGGGCCGCAGACTGGTTGGTGAACGACTTGCAAAGCATTGGCATAGCGGCACAAAAGCGCGAAACCACGGGTCATCCGATGGTTGTTGGTCATCTGGATGGCGCAGGGCCGCATCTGCTGTTTTATGGCCACTATGACGTGCAGCCGGTTGACCCGATTGAGCTGTGGGATCGTGATCCGTTTGATCCGCAAGTTGAAGACACCAACAAGGGCCGACTGATCCGGGGTCGCGGCGCCAGTGACGACAAAGGCCAGCTGATGACGTTTGTCGAAGCCTGCCGCGCTTGGAAAACCGTGAACGGATCATTGCCCTGTAAGCTGACGTTTTTCTTTGAAGGAGAAGAAGAATCAGGTTCTCCGTCGTTGATACCGTTCATGCAACAGCATGCGGACGAATTGAAAAGTGATCTTGCCCTGATCTGTGATACCGGCCTGTTTGCCAGCCGGGTTCCTGCGATCACCACCATGCTGCGCGGCTTGCTTGGCGAAGAGATCACAATTACCGCGGCGGATAAGGATTTGCATTCGGGCATGTTTGGCGGTGCGGGCATTAACCCGATCCGGGTACTGTCAAAAATCATCGCCTCGCTGCATGACGACACCGGACGCATCACCATTCCGGGGTTTTATAACGGCGTGCCCGAAATCCCGGATGAATTGCGCGCCCAATGGGACGGGTTGGGATTTGATGCTGATGAATTCCTTGGCGATGTCGACCTGTCCACGCCTGCGGGCGAGCAGGGTTATACGCCGCTGGAAATGATCTGGTC
>JAHRVZ010000408.1 GCA_019090405.1 Paracoccaceae bacterium | reverse complement strand
GCGTTGTCATTTAATAAATCTCCCAGTTCAGAGTTGGTGTTCAGAGTTGATGTAAATCGTCTTTACATTACTACAGATCGGTATAAACCGGTCGCATTGCAAGAGGCAATGTGAATGATTTTTACATTAACTTTAATTATTCAGTAAAATCAGATAATTGAGCATCTGCCAGCGCGGAAATAATTTCAGGTTTTGCCGGAAAAACATGATGCGGAGTGCCCGCTGCCGCCCAAATCAGGTCAAAATCATCAAGTTGGGGATCATTATGTGCCGCCCGGTTTCAACCCTTTGCGCATTGACCTGTCGGCGGGGTGGCCTCACTCTATGGTTATGTCACTTGCCTCTTGTCTCACCCGCCTGCCACGCCCTTTTGATCCCGAACTGGGGGCCGACGCCTGCGCCGCAGTTCCGGCGCTGACGGGAGATCTGGCGTTGCTTATCCGTGGGGCAGGCGGATCAAGTCCCTATCTCAAAGGCCTGATCGAGCGCGAGGCGGATTGGTTGACTGGCGCCTGTGATGATCCCGATGCCGCTGTTGCAACACTGATGCAGGATGTGCAAACCCTTGCGCCGGATCAGCTTAGAAAGGGGTTAAGGGTCGCCAAGCGACGGCTTGCATTGATAACCGCGCTGGCTGATCTGGGCGGCGCATGGCCGCTTGAGCGGGTGACAGGCGTGCTAAGCGATTTTGCCGCGTTGGCCTGTGATGTCGCCCTAAAGGCCGAAATCGCAGCTTTGATCCGACGCGGCAAGTTGCCCGGACAAGGCGAGGATGACATAACAACTGCTGGCGGAATGATCGTGTTGGCCATGGGCAAGATGGGTGCGCATGAGCTGAATTATTCGTCAGACATTGATCTGATCTGCCTGTTTGATGAAACCCGCTATGATCCGGACGACTTTTACGAAGCCCGCACCGGCATGGTGCGCGCCACCCGTGCGATGAGTGCAGTGCTGAATGACCGAACCGAAGACGGTTACGTGTTCCGCACCGATTTGCGGTTGCGGCCTGACCCGTCGGTCACACCGGTCTGCATGGCGACAGAGCCAGCCGAGCGTTATTACGAAAGTCTTGGGCGCACATGGGAACGGGCCGCCTATATCAAGGCACGCGCGGCGGCCGGGGACATCAATGCAGGCGAGCGGTTTCTGAACACTCTTGTTCCGTTTGTCTGGCGGCGTCATTTGGATTTTGCTGCCATTCAGGATGCCCATGACATGCGCCTGCGGATACGCGAAAACAAAGGCCTGGGCGGGCCTTTGACGGTGCCGGGGCACGATATGAAACTGGGACGTGGCGGCATACGCGAGATCGAGTTCTTTACCCAGACCCGGCAATTGATTGCAGGTGGACGCGATCCGGACCTGCGGGTGCGGGGCACGACGCAAGGTCTGACAGCACTGGCAGATCGCGATTGGGTGCCCAGGGACGTGACCGATACGCTTAGCGATCATTACCGGCATCACCGGCTGGTCGAACACCGAATTCAGATGGTCAATGACGCCCAGACCCACGTTATGCCGGTCACAGACAAGGGTATCGAACGGATTGCTTGCCTCATGGGCACGGACGCTGCCAGTTTACGTGACGATCTGACCCGACGTTTGACCGAAGTTCACAATCTGACCGAAGGTTTCTTTGTCCACGGCGCAGGTGATCCGCTGCCCGTTGCGGACATTCCTGACAGTCTGGACACCGCAATTCTGGCGCGTTGGATCACCTATCCGGCCTTGCGTTCGCAACGTGCGGCGCAGGTATTCGAAAAGCTACGCCCAGAGTTGTTGTCACGACTGGCGCAAACCGCGCGCCCTCCCGAGGCTCTTGTGGCGCTGGATGGTTTTTTGGCCGGGCTTCCTGCCGGGGTGCAGTTGTTTTCACTGTTTCAGGCCAATCCGTCACTGATTGACCTGTTGATTGATATCGTTGGCACCTCGCCGGCATTGGCTGCCCATCTGGCACGAAACTCTGCGGTGTTTGATGCGGTGATTGATGGCGATTTCTTTGCCGACTGGCCGGGCAAGACGGTTTTGCAGCAAGAACTGGATAGCTTACTCGCAGCCGAGGCAGACTATGAAACCCAGCTTGACGCCGCCCGGAGATGGGCCAAGGAATGGCATTTCCGCGTAGGCGTTCACCATCTGCGCGGTTTGACAGATGCCGCAAGGGCAGGTGCGCAATATGCGGATCTGGCCGATTGCGTCGTGGCCGGGTTGTTGCCGGTAGTGACGGCTCAGTTTGCGATCAAACATGGGCCTATGCCTGGGCGTGGGGCGGTTGTGTTGGGGATGGGGTCATTGGGGGCAGCGCAGCTAAATGCGATGTCGGATTTGGATGTTATCCTGATCTATGACCCATTGGACGAAGAATCCTCTGATGGGCCGCGCCCGCTGCCATCGCGTCTTTATTATGCCCGCCTGACGCAGGCACTGATTACTGCACTGACAGTTCCGATGGCGCAGGGCCGACTTTATGAGGTTGATATGCGCCTGCGTCCGTCAGGAAATCAGGGGCCAGTGGCGACCAGTTGGGCCAGCTTTCAGGACTATCAGCGCAACAAGGCGTGGGTGTGGGAACATCTGGCGCTAACGCGCGCGCGTGTTGTTGCCGGTAATGCAGAGCTTGGCTCTGATATAGAAACGCTTCGCCAGGAGTTGCTGAAAATACCGCGTTCGCAAGGTGAAATTCTGCATGAAGTGACAAACATGCGCAGGCGATTGGCAGCCGCGAAATCCCCGGCAGGCGTCTGGGACGCCAAAACCGGTGCGGGCCGGATGCTTGATATTGAAATGCTTGCGCAAGCCGGGGCATTGCTGGCCGGATCTGTGACGCGCGATGTGCCTGCCGGGTTGCAGAGCGCTGTCGCAAGTGGCTGGCTGGGTGCCGCAGAAGCTGCTGAACTGGCCCGGTTTTACCAGCTCTTCTGGTCAGTGCAGGCAGCAGGGCAATTGTTGTCTGGCAAAACCATTGATGTCGACGAAATAGGCGAAGGTGGTGTTGGTTTTCTGTGCCGAAGCGCCGGGTTTGACAATATTGACAGATTGCAATCGACACTGGATGCAGGTTACCGCCAAGCAGCCAGCACAATTAAGGCGGCACTAACCAAGGGAGAGCGCAGTTGAGCGATTCTAACAGCGAGTTTGACCCCAAGGGACTGATACACGAATCCTTTCAGATGACGGAAATCAGCGCCTCGGAATGTCGCAGCATATTCCTGGACTGGGCGCTAAGCCTGCCCTCAACACATGACACCGGGTCCGTGCTGCGTGCTTTGGTTGATCGCTATGCCAAAGAGTCACCAGATCACCCGATGAGCGCAGTTTTGCTTGAGGGTCTGC
>JAHRVZ010000407.1 GCA_019090405.1 Paracoccaceae bacterium | reverse complement strand
CACGGTTTTGGGGCCTTAGCTCAGCTGGGAGAGCGCCTGCATGGCATGCAGGAGGTCAGGAGTTCGATCCTCCTAGGCTCCACCAAAACCTTTTCCCTCGTTTGATATCAGAAATCTTTCTGACAGCGAGCGCCTTAGCTGATTATGCCGCGCCTCACCAAATTCAGTCCGGCAATCAGCAAAACCACCAGAGTGGCCTTTCTAAATGTAACCTGATCTATGCGCGTTTGCAGACGTAGGCCGATCTGCATTGCCAGCACAGCGGGCACCAACAGGAAAACCGAAAAGGGCAAAGTTTGCAGCCGCATAACGCCGGACCCGATATGGGCGCCAAGTAACGCCACAGCACCAAGACCATAAATCACGCCCTGCACGCGAATATGTTCATCTTTCGGGGTGTTCAGCGCTGTCAGATAGGCCACGGTTGGTGGCCCCCAGACTCCGGACATCCCGCCGATGAACCCGGCAAATGCACCGACAGCAGCTTCGACACGTTTGCTGGGTGCGGCCAGTGTAAAACCAAACCCGATCAGTTGCATGAACGCGAATATGGTGACGGGTATGCCGATTATCAGCAACATCACATTAGCCGGTAAAACCCGCACGAATTGAGCACTGACCAACAGAAATACCAAACCGACCCCCAGGAACAGGCGGAACTGCTTAACCGAACTCCAGGCTGCTTTCCAACCGTGCCGCAACGCCTGCATACCGTTGGTCACCAATGTCGGCAGAATCAGCCCGGCGAGAGCAAGTTCCGGTGACAGGAAGATGCCCAACCCGGAAATCAGGATCATCGGCATCGCGAACCCGACCAGACCTTTGATTACGCCAGCCAAGGTTGCGACAGCAAAGGCCAGTGCAAGTTCGGTTGGGGAAACAATCGAAAATAGAGAGATCATACCCCGTCATACCATTTGAATCATTAACTGCACTACAAATAAGTACCGCGCAATTATTGAACTTTTGTCCACCCTCTAGCGTATTTTAATTGCGCTGCACCCGCAAAGTGACTAGGTGCTGCGCAACGGCTATAAGGGACCAGATTCATGGCGCGGGATGAACAAATGACAGACAATTTGAATGCTGACGTGGTGCTGCCAGACCTTCTGGCCCTGACCGGGGCCGCTATTGCGCCGGTTCATGCGATATTTGAAACCGCGCGTGACAAACTGCGCGGGTTGCTCAGTGAAAATGGCCGCGTAACCGGCCCATTGATCGAAGCCAACCAGACCGCTGCACACGGGTTAGCGTGGCTGGCAACCTACCATCAAAGCCTGCAACAGATGCAAACTTGGGCTGAACAGTTGCACGCAGATGCAAAGTTTGGCGAAATCGAACAGTTGATCCACCAGATCGCATTCGGAGAATACCTCTGCCAGATTAGCGGCGGCATCCCGATGAGTCAGGGAGAGATTATCCGACTGCAGGACATGGGCCTGACGCAGGATGACATGCGTGGATTGATGGAACCCGCGGTGCAAACCCTGACCCAGAATGGCAATACTCAGGCTGCAAGATTGCGGCTGGTTGAACTGATGCAGGAACAGACGGCCAGCGTCACCGTAGGCGCCACTGGTCTGGATGATGAGTTAGAGATGATCCGCGAACAATTCCGTCGTTATGCGTCGGAAAAGGTCGAACCTTTTGCCCATGACTGGCATCTAAAGGACGAACTGATTCCGATTGAAATCATTAACGAACTTGCCGAAATGGGCGTCTTTGGGCTGACTATCCCCGAAGAATACGGTGGTTTGGGTCTGTCAAAACTGTCGATGTGCGTCGTATCCGAAGAATTGTCGCGTGGCTATATCGGGGTTGGCTCTCTTGGCACGCGGTCTGAAATTGCCGCAGAGCTGATTCTATGTGGTGGAACCGATGAGCAGAAACAAAAGTGGCTTCCACGTATCGCCAGCGCTGAAACCTTGCCAACAGCCGTGTTCACCGAACCCAACACCGGGTCTGATCTGGGATCGTTGCGCACCCGCGCCGTTAAGGACGGTGACGATTACCGCGTCACCGGAAACAAGACATGGATCACCCACGCGGCGCGCACCCATGTTATGACCTTGTTGGTCCGCACCGATTCCGACAGCAAAGACCATCGCGGATTGTCGATGTTTCTCGCTGAGAAAACCGCAGGCACCGACGAAAACCCATTTCCAACCGACGGCATGACCGGCGGCGAAATCGAAGTGCTGGGCTATCGCGGCATGAAGGAATACGAACTGGCCTTTGACGGCTTTCACGTCAAAGGTGAAAACCTGCTTGGCGGCGAAGAAGGCAAAGGTTTCAAACAACTGATGGAGACCTTTGAATCGGCCCGCATCCAGACCGCAGCCCGCGCCATTGGCGTGGCGCAATCCGCACTGGATGTGTCGATGCAATACGCAGTTGATCGCAAACAATTCGGCAAATCGCTGATCAATTTCCCACGCGTCGCGGGCAAGCTGGCGATGATGGCGGTTGAACTGATGATCGCGCGGCAACTGACCTATTACAGCGGCCGTGAAAAAGACGCCGACCGGCGCTGTGATCTTGAGGCCGGAATGGCGAAATTGCTGGGTGCGCGCGTGGCTTGGGCGGCTGCAGACAACGGCTTGCAAATCCACGGCGGCAACGGATTTGCATTGGAATATAAGATCAGCCGAATTTTGTGCGATGCGCGAATTCTGAATATCTTTGAAGGCGCTGCTGAAATCCAGGCGCAGGTCATTGCGCGCAGATTATTGGGATAAAGATTGGAAATTCTGAAAACCGGGCTTATGTGATAAAGGTTAATCCCTCGTCACAAAGGCAATTGGATGACCCAAACGATACTTGTCACCGGTGCGACTGGATATATCGCCAAGCATCTTGTTTTGCAGTTGCTCAATGGCGGCTACACTGTTGTCGGCTCGACTCGTAGCACCAGGCGCGAGGAAGAATTGCGCGCGGCCCTTAAGCCACATCTAAATGACCCCGCCGCACTAGAGAATTTGCGCGTTATTGCGTTGGACCTGAATAGCGATGACGGCTGGGCAGATGCCATGCAAGGCGTGGATGTCGTGATGCACACCGCGTCGCCCTTTCCGTTAGAGATGCCCAAAGATGAACAAGAGCTTATTCAACCGGCTGTTCAGGGGGCGTTGCGCGCTGTCAAAGCTGCAAAACAGGCGGGAGTACAGCGCGTAATCATGACATCTTCGACCGTTGCCGTCACCAATTGTGAACTGCCCGAGGGACGCAACAGCCATAACGAAAGCGATTGGAGCAAGCTGACGGGTCCGGGGGTCACTCCCTATTTGAAATCCAAAACTCTGGCCGAACGCGCTGTTTGGGATTGGCAGGCTGCTCATGCGCCGGACATGCAAATCACCATGATTAACCCTTCTTTTGTGATGGGCGCCCCGCTGGACAATAATTTCGGCACGTCAATAGACGTAATTGACCGGCTTATGCGGGGCAAAGATCCGATGGTCCCCGATATCGGCTTTCCAAGTGTGGATGTACGCGACATCGCTTTGATGCATATTCGTGCCATGCAAACACCCGAAAGCATTGGCAAGCGATTCATCGGCGTTGATCGAACTCTGAGATTTGTTGAAATCGCAGAGTTACTCAAAGCAGATCACCCGACTTATAAAATCCCGACCCGTGTTGCGCCAAATATTTTGATCCGATTGATTGGAATTTTTGACAAAACCATCCGCGGTATCGTTCCAATGCTGGGCAAACCCGAAAACGCATCCGGAGCAAGGGCGCAGTCAATTTTGGGTATGAAATTTCGAGATGTCCGGCAGGCGGTGCGCGATTCTGGAGACTATCTTGTTGATAATAAACTTCTATAATCTGTCCAATAAGGGAACTCTTGCGTGCTGAGACTGGTTTTTATCGCCGGGTTGTTCGGGCTTGGCCAATGCGGCAACGATGAAACCGTCGCAGGCTATGGTGGAGCTGATAGGATTTGGCAACTGACTGAAATTGACGGCACTGCCTTCGACGCAACTGCTACTGTCACCTTCCCTGAATCCGGGAAGATTGCTGGAAAGGCAGCCTGCAATTCATACTCGGGAAAGATGGACGCTCCCTATCCGTGGTTTGAAACCGGCCCCTTGGCCGCGACCCGCATGGCCTGCCCAGAGCTTGAGTCAGAAACGACTTTTCTGACTGCATTGGGTGAAATGTCACAATCCGAAGTGTCGGGTGATACCTTGATCCTGACCAACGAATCGGGGCGTGAAATGGTGTTCAAAGCGTCCGAGTAAACCGATCAACATACCTTGCCCGCGCCTCGGGCAAGGGTTTGTTGCCCAACGCCGGGGCCAGCCGGTGCATCAGGAAATAGCCCGTTGTTTTGAACGCCAATGCAATGTCTTCATCCGGCGCCGGTCCCTGTTTTCGTAGACAATCAGGAAGCGGCAGCATCCGGTCGGCCCATTCCCCGGCCCCCTGTTTTGACACAGCGCGTCCCGATTTAGGCGAAACATATATCAGATCGGTGGTCTGGCCAGTTGCGGCGCAAGAGCTAAGATCCATTCCAAACCCCATTTCCTCAAGCAAACCCAATTCCCAATTCAGATAGGCCAGCGGCCAAACCTCGTCTTGCCCTAACAAATCCAAAAGCTGCTCTGTGCGTTGATACAACGCGGCGTGTGGCTCTCGATCTGGTAAGCAAAATGTCAACAAGGCTGTCACTGTGTTTAGGCCGGCCAGTGTCAGCCGCCCGGACAGCGCCGCCGCCCGACTACGCAATGGTTCAACGCGGTAACTGCCAAGGTGATCCTCAAGCCGGGCGCGCCATTCCACATCCAGCTGCGCACCCGGTTGCAACACCGGCGCTATCTTGCGGCTGGCCCCACCGCGCACCACGCCAGAATGACGTCCATGTGATTGCGTAAACACATCAATAATGGCCGAACTTTCACCGTGAAGTCGCGTGCTCAGCAATATCCCGTGATCGCGCCAATCCATGATCTAATTGCGTCCTCAAACCCATCCACAACCACCGTTTTCTTTGAAAGAAAACGACCCGGAAAATTTGAAATTTTCCGTCTGCTCGTTCTGGTTTACCCCAAACCTGGCTCATCCAGCAAATGACGGCCTTGGCGGTCCTCGACTTCAATCACCCACAGGTCCGGATCAAACCCGCGCTGGCGCGAAATCGCCGCGTCTACATCGGGTTCCGTCCCGGCAATCAATTCTGCCCAATGCCGATCCCCTGACATCAGATCAAATTCGCGCTGAAAGGCCCGCGCCTGCCCGTCCAAAGTGTTCAACTTGACCAAAACAGCGCCCGCCGTGTCATCGCCATGCGCAACCACAAAGGCTGGAATTTCCTGCAATCTCAGCCGTGTCAAATAGGCCTGCACCCAGAAATCTGCCGTCAGCCGGGTCATTCGTTTCCGTCTTTGAAATTCAAACCCATTTCCGAATAGCGTTCAGATTCGTCCAACCATTTAGGACGAACCTTAATCTTAAGAAACAGGTGCACCTTACGATCCAGAAATTCCTCTAGCTCTTTGCGCGAGGCCTGACCAATGGCTTTGATGGTTTCACCTTTCTGGCCCAGAATAATGCCCTTGTGCCCATCCCGTATCACGTAAATCACTTGATCAATCCGCGCACTGCCGTCTTTGCGCTCTTGCCAGTTTTCGGTTTCAACCGTCAACTGATAGGGCAATTCCTGATGCAGTCTTAGCGTCAATTTTTCACGGGTCATTTCTGCCGCAATCATACGCAGAGGCAAATCTGCGATCTGGTCTTCGGGGTAAAGCCACGGACCCTTTGGCAATTGTTCCGCCAGCCATTTGCGCAGATGATCGACGCCATGGCCCTTTTCTGCCGAAATCATAAAGGTCTCGGCAAAACTATACTGCGCGTTCATTTTCTCGGCCAGTGCAAGCAACGCTTCAGCTTCAACGCGGTCGATCTTGTTAATCGCCAGCGCAACCTTGCGTCCCTTTCCGATCTCTTGCAGGCCTTCCAGAATGCGCTCTACGCCCTCGGTCACGCCGCGATGGGCCTCGATCATCAAAACAACCACATCGGCGTCTGCAGCCCCGCCCCAGGCCGCCGCAACCATCGCGCGGTCAAGGCGGCGGCGTGGCTGAAACAGCCCCGGTGTATCGACAAACACGATTTGTGCATCGCCTTCGATTGCGACGCCACGAATGCGCGCGCGGGTAGTTTGAACCTTATGGGTCACGATCGACACCTTGGCCCCAACCATGCGGTTCATCAACGTTGATTTCCCGGCATTGGGTTCACCAATCAGGGCCACAAATCCGGCTTTTGTCATGTCTTTTGCTCCAGTTTCTTCAGCAATTCCGCAGCGGCCGCCTGTTCTGCCTGCCGTTTCGATCCGGCAGTCGCCTGCGCCTCATCCCCGTTTTCCAGCCGTGCCGCAATGTTAAACACCGGAGCATGATCTGGCCCGCTACGGGACAGTTCAACGTATGTGGGTGGGCTTAGCTTGCGACCCTGCGCCCATTCCTGAAGCGCGGTTTTAGCGTCTCGTGCATCACTTTGCACCTGCACAACCCGATCACCCCACAGCCGCAGGATCATTTCGTTGGCGGCCTTGTACCCGCCATCACGATAAACCGCAGCAATCACGGCCTCCATTGCATCGCCCAGCAAGGCCTGTTTGCGACGCCCCCCAGACAGCATTTCGGATCGGCCAAGTTTCAGCACGGTCCCCAAATCAATCTGGCGTGCTACATCGGCACAGGCCTCTTTGCGGACTAGCGCGTTGAACCGCGGTGCCAATTGCCCCTCGGTAGCGTTTAAATCCTGATCCATCAAAGCGGTAGCCATCACCAGCCCCAGCACCCGATCACCCAGAAATTCCAACCGTTGATTATGTTCCCGTGTCGGGGATGAAATCGACCCGTGCGTCAATGCACGCACCAGTAGTTCGGGCTGGGAAAATTTATACCCTATCCGATCTTCAAATGCGCTTAGGTCAGCAGACAGTTTCACTCAATCGCCTTAAAGAACCGGTCTTTCCGCCAGGTCCAGAAAAAGAGCATCGAGCGACCAGCAGACGAGAAAACAATGCGATCAGCACGGCCAATCAGGTTCTCAAGCGGAACATAACCGACACCACCGGCAGATTGTGGAACCCGGCTATCTGTAGAATTATCCCGATTGTCTCCCATGAAAAAGAAATGCCCGTCGGGTACGGCATAGATACCCGTGTTATCCAGACTTTGATTGCCGAAATTCAGAATGGTATGTTCCACACCTCCTGGCAGTGTTTCAATCTCTCGGGATTTAAGGCACTCGCCCCCCATTCCAACAGGTGCGTTTTCACAGCGTGGCAGATTTCCCAACGGCCCCTGAGGTTCATAAAGCTCTACAAAGTTGCCATCATCGACAATCTTAACAGCCACTCCATTGATATGCAGAACACCTGCCTTCATCTGGATTTTGTCACCAGGCAACCCGACCAGCCGTTTGATATAGTCCGCTCCGGTTACAGGATGGCGAAACACGATTACATCACCACGAACCGGTTCGCCTCCAAACAGTCGTTTATTGTCGCCTTTGAACACGCCACAGATGTCTTCAGCGTCAATGTTGATGCCGATGCCGGGCAGTTTCAGGCTGGGGCAGGACGCATAGGAATAGCCATAAGCCATCTTGTTCACGAACAAGAAATCACCAATCAACAATGTTTCTTTCATCGAACTTGACGGAATCCAGAACGGCTGAAAAAGAAACGTGCGAAAGACGCCGGCAATCAACAGCGCGTAGACGATGGTTTTGATCGTCTCGACAATGGCACCACCTGGCGCATTTTCGGATTTGTCTTTGGTGGCCATGTGGCACTCCGAT
>JAHRVZ010000406.1 GCA_019090405.1 Paracoccaceae bacterium | reverse complement strand
TCGACCTTGTTGCACCCATCGGCAAAGGCCAGCGTGGGTTGATTGTTGCGCCGCCACGTACCGGTAAGACTATGATTTTGCAGAATATTGCCAAATCCGTCGAACAAAACCATCCAGAATGTTATCTGATCGTATTGCTGATTGACGAACGCCCCGAAGAAGTAACTGACATGCAGCGTTCGGTCAAAGGAGAGGTTGTTTCGTCAACCTTTGACGAACCTGCAACGCGCCACGTGGCCGTCAGCGAAATGGTTATCGAAAAAGCCAAACGTTTGGTCGAACATAAACGAGATGTTGTTATTCTTCTCGACTCGATCACAAGACTTGGTAGGGCATTTAACACTGTGGTGCCATCGTCAGGCAAAGTTTTGACTGGTGGTGTTGATGCAAACGCGCTGCAACGTCCAAAACGTTTCTTTGGTGCAGCCCGAAACATCGAAGAAGGCGGGTCGCTAACAATCATTGCCACGGCATTGATTGATACCGGCAGCCGTATGGACGAAGTGATCTTTGAAGAATTCAAAGGGACGGGTAACTCGGAATTGGTTCTGGATCGTAAGATTTCGGACAAGCGGTTGTTCCCTGCTATTGATATTCTGAAATCCGGGACACGGAAAGAAGAGTTGTTGGTGGACAAAGTGAACCTGCAGAAAACCTTTGTTCTGCGTCGAATTTTGAATCCGATGGGAACCACTGATGCCATCGAATTCCTACGCTCGAAGTTGAAGCAAACCAAATCCAACGATGATTTCTTTGATTCCATGAACGCCTAATGGCGGATCGGAATTTCAAATGGACACGATATTTGCGTTAGCCAGCGCGCCTGGTAAAGCGGGCGTCGCCGTTATCCGTATTTCTGGGTCTTTGGCCAGGACAGCAGCCGAGAAGTTGGCAGGTCGTTCTTTGGCTGACCGCGGCATGACCTTGGCGATGCTGCATGATTTGCACGGACAGCAGTTAGACGAAGTGCTGGTGCTTTCCTTTACCGCACCAAACAGCTTTACCGGCGAAAATATCGTTGAATTACAGGCGCATGGCAGCACCGCAGTTGTCGCTGCTATCCTGCGAACTCTTTCCTGTATCCAAGGGCTTCGCTTGGCAGAACCCGGAGAATTCACCCGGCGCGCTTTGGAAAACGGCAAGTTGGATTTGACTCAGGTCGAAGGTCTTGCTGATTTGATCGACGCCGAAACCGAAGCACAGAGAGGCCAAGCCCAGAAGGTATTGGCTGGCGATCTTGGCCAGTTGGTCGAACGCTGGCGAAGTGATCTGATCCGCGCCGCTTCATTGATCGAGGCAACAATTGATTTTGCCGATGAAGATATTCCAACGGATGTAACGCCTGAAGTGAATAAATTGTTATCTGGTGTTCAGGTAGATCTAGAGCGGGAAACCGCCGGAGTTCAGATCGCCGAACGTATTCGCGTGGGGTTCGAGGTTGCGATCATTGGAGCGCCCAATGTCGGAAAGTCCACTCTTTTGAATGCCTTGGCAGGCCGACAGGCAGCAATTACGTCAGAACATGCAGGTACGACGCGGGATGTTATAGAGGTTCGTATGGACCTTGCGGGGTTGCCCGTGACTTTACTTGATACTGCCGGGATACGTGAATCTGCGGATGAGATTGAAAGCCTTGGCATCGCTTTGGCGCGAAAGCGCGGGCAAGCGGCTGACATGCGAGTATTTCTTGTTGAAAATGGTGATTCAACGCCAGCATTGTATCAATCTGGTGATCTAATTGTGCTCTCAAAAGCGGATACAAGGTCGAATATAGTTGGTGCTGTATCAGGGTTAACCGGGGTCGGGGTTGACGAACTGATTGGGCAAATTACTTCCGTGCTTATGGATCGAACAGCAAGTGTTGGCTTGGCGACAAGAGAGAGGCATCGTGATGCTATGATGTCGGCTCAGGCCGCGCTTAATTCGGCGACCAAGGTCTTGTTACAGGGTCCGGATGCGTATGATATAGCTGCTGAAGAACTCCGCATTGGGATTCGATCCCTGGAAACTTTGGTAGGGCGCATAGATGTTGAAACTTTATTGGATGAGATATTCGCGAGCTTCTGTCTTGGGAAATAGGGAATGTTTCACGTGAAACATCTGGATTTTGATGTGGTTGTGATCGGGGGCGGTCACGCGGGCACCGAGGCAGCCCATGCCTCTGCACGTCTGGGTGCACGTACGGTCTTGGTTACATTAAGTAAGGATGGCATTGGGGTAATGTCGTGTAATCCGGCAATTGGTGGGCTGGGCAAAGGTCACTTGGTCCGTGAAATTGATGCGCTAGATGGCGTTATGGCGAGAGTCGCGGATAAAGCAGGCATTCAGTTCCGTCTGTTGAATCGCCGCAAAGGCCCGGCTGTACAAGGACCGCGGGCGCAAGCAGATCGCCACATTTACCGGACGGCAATGCTGTCAGAGACAGAAAACTGCGAAAACCTTACCATTGTCGAAGGCGAAGCGGTTGATTTTCTGATGGCAGATGGCACCGTGAAGGGTGTGATCCTTGCAGATGGCGCACAGATACAGGCCGGAGCTGTTGTCTTGACCACAGGCACGTTTTTGCGTGGTGTCATCCACATCGGCGCAGAATCTCACCCGGGTGGGCGCATGGGTGACAAGCCCTCTATCGAATTGGCAAATAAAATCGATTCGTTTGGTTTGCCATTGGGGCGCCTGAAAACAGGGACGCCACCGCGTTTGGATGGGCGAACTATCAACTGGGACGGGCTGCAAATGCAAGCCGGGGATGACGACCCGACTTTGTTTTCATTTCTTTCTAAAACGATTCACGCCCCACAAGTTTCTTGCGGTATCACGCATACAAACGAAAAGACTCATGAAATCATTGAGAAAAACCTGAAATTGTCGGCAATGTATGGAGGTCATATTGATGGTATTGGTCCACGGTATTGCCCATCAATCGAAGACAAGATTGTACGGTTTGCCGACAAAACCTCACATCAGATATTCTTGGAGCCGGAAGGTGTAAGCGATCATACGGTATATCCCAATGGGATTTCAACGTCGCTACCTGTCAATGTGCAAGAACAATACGTCCATTCAATTGTCGGTCTGGAGAACGCAACAATTCTTCAGCCGGGCTATGCAATTGAATATGATTATGTTGATCCGCGTGCTTTGAATGCTCAACTCAGGCTTAAGGACGTGCCTGGATTGTACCTGGCCGGCCAGATTAACGGAACAACGGGCTATGAAGAGGCCGCCGCTCAGGGGCTGGCGGCTGGATTGAACGCAGCATTGGCTGTTCAGGCACGCGATCCTATTACATTTAGCAGGTCTGATAGCTATATCGGCGTGATGATTGACGATCTGACAACGCGTGGTGTGACCGAACCTTATCGAATGTTCACCTCGCGGGCCGAGTTTAGGCTGTCACTGCGCGCGGATAATGCCGATCAAAGACTAACTCCAATTGGGATTGATGTTGGATGTGTTGGCGAGGTTCGAAAATCTGTATTCTTCAAGAAAATGGAACGACTAGACGTTACTCGGGATCGTTTGTTGCAAGTTACTTATACCCCTAAACAGATCGAACAGGTTGGTATTTCCATCAATCAGGACGGCAAGCGTCGCAATGGAATTGACATCCTTGCATTTCCCAACGTGGATTTTGATAACATTGTAGATCTTGATCCCTCGATGGCTGCAACGGATACAGAAACGCGCAGGCAAGTTGAACGAGACGCAATGTATGTAAATTATATTGGCCGTCAAAACAAAGACATAGACGCCCTTCGCAGGGATGAAGGGCACAAGATTCCATCAGGTTTTGATTTTACGATGGTCGATAGTCTTTCAAATGAACTTAAGGCAAAACTGATCAAATCTCGACCCGAGACCCTTGCGCAGGCGGCAAGAATTGACGGGATGACACCGGCTGCGCTTGCGCTTTTGCTTGCGCTTCTACGTCGTGGTGAAAAGCGGAACTCTGCCTGATGGGTGTCGGTGCGGATCTTCTTTGCGGGCAAATTGTTTCACGTGAAACATTCGAACGGCTAGAGATATTCGCATCTCTGCTCAAAAAGTGGAACGATTCGATCAACCTTGTCTCGCATAGCAGCCTGGATGATCTGTGGATACGCCACATCGCTGATTCTATTCAGGTTTTTGATCTTTCAGGACCGTTCCACAGATGGGTTGATGTCGGCAGTGGTGGCGGACTTCCTGGGGCGATCATTGCGATTCTAGCGATGGAGGCGAATCCGACTGCGGAAATATCACTAATTGAAAGCGATAAACGAAAGTCGGTGTTTCTTCGTACTGTCGCACGAGAAACGGGCGCTTCCTTTACTGTTCTCACCGAAAGAATTGAGCAGGCAGAACCACAAAATTCTGATGTGATGTCGGCGCGGGCTGTGGCAGATTTAACTACATTGTTACAGTTTTCGCATAGACATTTGAAACAAGATGGTCTTGCTTTGTTTTCTAAAGGCGTTTCATGGAAAAAAGAAGTCGACGTCGCGCGGCAAGAATGGGATATGGATGTTGAAGCCGTCCCAAGTTTGACATTGCCCGGTGCCGTCATTCTGAAAATCAAAGGAATATCGCGTGTCTGACCTCTCACGCCCACGCGGCCCGCGAATTATCGCAATTGCTAACCAAAAAGGTGGAGTTGGTAAAACAACGACGTCTATCAACCTTGCAACCGCACTGGTCGAGTGTGGATTGCGGGTTCTTTTGGTGGATTTCGACCCTCAGGGTAACGCGTCGACGGGGCTTGGCATTGAGGCAACCCAACGAGATATGACATCCTATGATTTGCTGGTGGATAATGCCGCGTTAGAGGACGTTATTCAGGACACCGCCATCGAAGGATTGGCCATCGTTCCAGCAACCATAGATCTGAGTTCGGCAGATATGGAGCTGATTTCAAACGAAAAACGTAGCTTTCTTTTACATGATGCTTTGCGGCAAACGGCGATGGACGCGTTCAATTGGGACTATATTCTAATTGATTGCCCGCCGTCGCTGAATCTATTGACGGTGAACGCAATGATCGCGTCACATTCCGTTTTGATACCTCTACAAAGCGAGTTTTTTGCTCTTGAAGGGTTGTCTCAACTGATGATGACAATTCGCGAAGTGCGTCAGGTTGCCAACCCAAAACTGCGGATCGAGGGTGTCGTGTTGACCATGTATGATAAGCGAAATAACCTTTCTCAGCAGGTCGAAGCCGATGCGCGGGACAATCTTGGCGAGCTGGTATTCAAAACGGTGATCCCTCGCAATGTCCGGGTGAGTGAGGCTCCGTCTTATGCGATGCCAGTTCTGAATTACGAGCCGAAATCGCAGGGTGCGGTAGCATATCGGGCGCTGGCGCAAGAACTAATACTCAAAAACCAGACTATGAATGGTTAGAATCCACTAAGGAGTCAAAGATGGCAGACAAAAAGGTAAAACACCGAGGATTAGGTCGTGGATTGTCTGCGTTGATGTCGGATGTCGCAATCGACCCTGCTTTTACAAGTCGCGGCGCTGATTTGAATGTTCCCATCGAACGGGTATTTGCAAACCCAAACCAGCCCCGGCGTGATTTTGATCAGGCGGATCTGGATGATTTGACGGCGTCTATACGTCGGAATGGTATTCTTCAGCCGCTAATAGTGCGAAAAATTGGTTCGGAGCAGTATGAAATTGTTGCTGGCGAACGTCGTTGGCGCGCTGCCCAACTTGCACAATTGCATGAAATTCCGGTTTTGGTTCGGGATTACGATGATACCGAAGTCCTGGAGGTCGCGATCATCGAGAATATTCAGCGTGCTGACCTGAACGCCGTAGAAGAGGCAGCCGGTTTTCGTCAGTTGATGGATGGGTTTGGCCATACTCAGGAAAAGCTGGCCGAAGCGTTGGGAAAAAGCCGAAGCCATATCGCTAACCTATTGCGATTATTGACTTTACCAGCCGATGTTCAGGCAATGGTACGCCAAGGAAAGTTATCCGCTGGCCACGCAAGGGCGCTTATTCCCTATGGTGACCCATTGGAATTGGCAAAAATTGTAGTGCGTGACGGATTATCGGTTCGGGCCACAGAGGCTTTGGTTAAGCGCAAGATGCAGGGGGCCGAAAGCCCTGCGAAACCAGCAAAAGCAGTGGTTGAAAAGGACGCTGACACTAAGGCGATCGAGGGGGATTTGTCGGCGGGTCTTGGGATGAAAGTGACGATATCGCACGCTGCGGGAACGGAAACCGGGAAGTTGACGGTAACGTATAAGACGTTGGATGAATTGGATTCGCTTTGCGGATTGCTTAGCCGGGTTTAGCCTGTCAGAAATTCCGAAATAACGGCATTCAGAACCATAAATCCTTGTTTTGTAACGGAAATGCTTCTTCCAGTATCGCTGATCATTTCGATGTCCGTCAGGTATTGACGGGCAGAAGCGTTCAAGGGTTTGCCTGCAAGTTCTTCATATCGGGCAACATCCAGCCCCTGTCGAAGACGAAGGCCCATCATCAAAAACTCTTCGGCTTGTTCTTTTCTGGTCAGGCCAGTGCGTTTGGATTCTGCTGAACCCTTATGGACCTTTGCAAGCCAGCCGCCGGGGGTCATCTCGCATTCAGTGGCTAAGCGCTGATTGTTGACCGTCAACCGTCCATGCGCGCCGGGGCCAATTCCGACATAGTCGCCATATTGCCAATAAATCAAGTTATGACGAGATTCAGAGCCGGGTTTTGCGTGGTTTGACACCTCATACATTGGCAGCCCATGGCTATCGCACACGTCCTGAGTAACCTCGTACATATCAGCAGACAGATCATCACCCGGTAGGCCGCGAAGTTTGCCGATAGCGTAGCGGTCTCCAAATGCAGTGCCTGTTTCAATAGTAAGCTGATACAGAGAAAGATGGTCAATCGCCATATTCAGAGCCTGATTTAACTCACTTCGCCAGTCTGACAAGGTTTGATCCTGCCGGGCATATATCAGGTCGAAACTGACCCGATCGAAACAGTTTCGGGCGATATCAAAGGCTGCGGTGGCTTCGTCTACGGTATGAATCCGACCAAGCCGCCGCAGGTCGGCGTCGTTCATGGCCTGAATACCCATTGAAACACGATTTACGCCAGCATTGTGATAGTCCGCAAAGCGCCCAGCCTCGACCGAGCCGGGATTGGCCTCGAGAGTGATTTCAATGTCGTTGGCAAATGTCCAATATCCGCGCGCGGCTTCGATAATGGCGGCGACAGTGTCGGGATGCATCAGACTTGGGGTGCCGCCGCCAAAGAAGATTGAATTTAGAATACGGGTAGGCGTTTCCGCTGACACGCGGGAAAGTTCAGATAAATACGCCGTAAGCCATTGTTTTTGATCAATATTTTGCGAAACGTAGCTGTTAAAGTCGCAGTAGGGGCATTTGGCTTGGCAAAATGGCCAATGGACATACAGCCCAAAGCCACCATTGCGCCAATCCTCAGCCAAAACAGCCTGCGACCAGTTTTTGCACCGCATCTGCGCGATGGCTTATCTTGTTTTTGTTCCAACGGTCCATTTCACCGAATGTAACATCATAACCGTCCGGCACAAAGATCGGATCATACCCATGGCCCTGATCGCCCCGCATCGGCCAGACAACACGCCCGGGCATCACGCCGGGGAACACTTCGTCGTGTCCGTCCGGCCAGGCAAGTACCAAAGTGCAACAGAATCGGGCCGTGCGCGGTTGCGGGGCGTCGATTTTCTGAAGTTCCTCATGGGTGCGGGTCATTGCCATGACAAAATCGCGCCCATTCGGAGTTTCCGCCCAATCGGCGGTATAAACACCCGGTGCGCCGCCCAAAGCGTCTATTTCAATGCCGGAATCATCCGACAACGCGGGCAAACCAGTGGCTTTGACCGCCGCATGGGCCTTAATGCGGGCGTTGCCGACAAAAGTGGTTTCGGTTTCATCCGGTTCGGGCAGGCCCATTTCGGCGGCTCCGGTGACAATCACACCAAATGGCGCGAGAAGGGCGCGCATTTCGTCCAATTTACCCTGATTATGCGTGGCGATCAGCAGCTTTTCACCGACGAATTTCCGCGTCATGCGGTAGCGGCTTTTTGGGCGGCAACCAGTTCGGACACACCTTTTTCCGCAAGATCCATAAGTTCATTCATCTGACCACGCGAAAAGACTGATCCTTCGGCTGACATTTGTACTTCGATCAGTTTTCCTGAACCCGTCAGGATAAAGTTGCCGTCAACACCGGCTTCGCTGTCTTCGGGATAGTCCAGATCTAGCACGGGCTGACCTGCGTAAATTCCGCAGGATACCGCGGCGACGGGGTCGACCAGTGGGTCGGTCACAATGTCTCCCGCTTTCATCAGCTTGTTCACAGCTAGGCGAAGTGCAATCCAACCTCCGGTGATTGACGCGCAGCGGGTGCCGCCATCGGCCTGAAGAACATCGCAATCAATGGTGATCTGACGTTCACCCAAAGCAACGCGATCAACACCGGCACGCAAGGCGCGGCCAATCAGGCGTTGAATTTCAACAGTACGGCCGCCTTGTTTGCCAGACGCTGCTTCGCGCCGCATCCGGGTATTGGTGGCGCGGGGTAACATGCCGTATTCGGCGGTGACCCAGCCAAGGCCGGAGCCTTTGATAAATGGCGGTACACGGCTTTCCAGAGAAGCCGTGCAAAGAACATGGGTGTCGCCCATTTTGATCAGGCACGACCCCTCGGCGTGTTTGGTAAAACCGGTTTCGATGGAAACGGCGCGCATTTGGTCTAGTTCTCGTCCTGAAGGTCGCATGATATGTCCTTTGAATGGTTGCGAAGGAGATACCTTTCACAGCGGTTGGGATGCAACCCCGATTGACCTTTGGGATGTGGCAACCTTAATGATATGTATGACTGACGCTGCAAAAATACTCGAAGAGATGAACGACAGATCGCGCGAAGTGTTTCGCCGCGTGGTAGAATCGTATCTGGATAGCGGCGAGCCTGTGGGCAGCCGAACATTGACACGCACATTAAGTGAAAATGTCAGCGCGGCGACGGTGCGAAATGTGATGCAGGATCTTGAGTATCTGGGCCTGCTGGGAAGCCCTCATATCAGCGCAGGGCGGGTTCCGACGCAGGTTGGGTTGCGTATGTTTGTTGATGGGCTTCTTGAAGTTAGCGATTTGAGCGAGGTGGATCGCCAAAAAATTGATGCCACACTGACCAGTGACACCTCTGATGTTGGTGACATGCTGGACCGCGTTGGGTCTGCTTTGTCAGGAGTCACACAAGGCGCGTCACTGGTTTTAACGCCAAAACACGAGGCCGAAATCAAACATATTGAGTTTGTGTCATTGGGCCAGACACGCGCATTGGTGGTTTTGGTGTTCTCGGATGGGCACGTGGAAAACCGTTTGTTTACACCACCTCCGGGGCAAACACCCAGCTCGATGCGCGAAGCGGCTAACTTTCTGAATGCGCTGATCGAGGGCAGGACGTTAAGCGAGGTGCAGGGTGTTATTCAGACCGAAATCGCTGCCCGGCGACTGGAAATTGATAGTCTTGCGCGGGACATGATCGAAAGCGGTATGGCGATATGGGACGGCGACGACGAAGATTCGGCGCGTTTGATAGTGCGCGGTCGGGCGAATCTATTGGGAGAAGGGGATCCGGACGAAGATTTGGACCGCATTCGATTGTTGTTTGATGACCTTGAACGCAAGCGTGATATCGCCGAATTTCTGGAACTGACCGAAGATGGCGAAGGTGTGCGCATTTTTATTGGCTCTGAAAACAAAC
>JAHRVZ010000405.1 GCA_019090405.1 Paracoccaceae bacterium | reverse complement strand
CTGGGCAAACTGGCGATGGCCGATGTGTTCCTGATTGCGCTGTATATCACCCTGTCCAAAGGCATTGGCGTGGGCCGGGTTGAGACCGCCTGGGGGCTTTATCTGTTCACCGCCTGTATTCTGGCCGGCATCGGGCTTGGTTATCTGACGGAACGTGCGCAAAAGGCTTGAGGCTGGCGCGCCCGTCAGGCACAAACCCTGTCATGGCAAAAACCAACACATTTACCTGTTCCTCCTGCGCGGCGACCTTTTCCAAATGGTCCGGGCACTGCGAATCCTGTGGCGAATGGAACAGCATCGTCGAGGAAACTCCGCTTTCCGCCGGTCCGTCCAAGAAATCACTGGGGGGCAAACGCGGCACGACGCTGGATCTGACAAGCCTGTCCACCAAGGAAACCCCGCCACCACGCACCCAATCGGGTATGCGAGAACTTGACCGGGTTCTGGGCGGGGGGCTGGTGCCGGCATCCGCGATCCTTGTTGGTGGTGATCCGGGCATCGGCAAATCGACCCTGCTGTTGCAGGCGGCGGCTAAATTCGCCCAGGCGGGTGTGAAAACGATGTATGTCACTGGCGAAGAATCCAGCGCACAGGTGCGGATGCGCGCCCAAAGACTGGGACTGACGGATGCGCCGGTGCAATTGGCCGCCGATACCAACCTGCGCAACATCCTGACCACGATGGAAACCGAAAAGCCCGGACTGGTCATCATTGATTCGATCCAGACCATGTGGGCCGACAACGTCGAAAGCGCCCCCGGCAGCGTCAGTCAGGTCCGCGCCACGGCGCACGAGTTGACCAATTTCGCCAAACGCAAAGGTGTGTCGGTCATTTTGGTTGGCCATGTCACCAAAGAGGGCCAGATTGCTGGCCCGCGGGTGATCGAACATATGGTTGATACGGTGCTGTATTTCGAAGGCGAGCGCGGCCATCAGTTCCGCATTCTGCGCGCGGTGAAAAACCGCTTTGGCCCTGCGGATGAAATCGGCGTGTTTGAAATGACCGGCGCGGGACTGGCCGAAGTGTTGAACCCATCCGCCCTGTTTCTGTCTGAACGCGGTGAACCCAGCCCCGGTTCGGTGGTTTTTGCCGGTATCGAGGGCACCCGCCCGGTATTGGTGGAATTGCAAGCGCTGGTCGCCCCATCCCCCCACAGCCAGCCGCGTCGTGCGGTTGTTGGCTGGGATGGCAGTCGGCTGGCGATGATTCTTGCGGTGCTTGAGGCGCGCTGCGGCATCCCGTTCACCGGGCTGGATGTATATCTGAACGTGGCTGGTGGCATGAAAATATCCGAACCCGCCGCCGACCTTGCCGTTGCGGCTGCTTTGCTAAGTGCCCGAGAAGACGCGGCTTTGCCTGCAAATACAGTGGTTTTTGGCGAAATCAGCCTATCTGGTGCGTTGCGACCGGCCCCCCAGACAGAAAACCGGTTGAAAGAGGCGCAAAAACTTGGTTTCACAGCGGCTATTGTACCTAAAGGCGGCAAATCTGTCACGGCAGGCACAATGTCCCTGACCCGGGCCACAGATTTGACAGGTTTTGTTGGTGAAGTGTTCGGAGCAGGCTAAGATACGGTATGGGCAAACAATGCCCCCCAATGACAGGCGAGGACTATGGAAGGTTTCACCATTATTGACGGCGTTGTGGCGCTTATTATCGTGCTGTCCGCACTTTTGGCCTATTCGCGTGGCTTTGTGCGCGAAGCTATGGCCATTGCCGGCTGGATTGCCGCCGCAGTTGTGGCCTTTATCTTTTCGCCCAAAGTCGAACCCCTGATCAAAGAGGTTCCGGTGTTGGGCGAGTTCATTGCCGACAGTTGCGAATTGTCGATCATCGTCTCGTTTGCGGCGGTGTTTGCGGTTGCTTTGATCGTTGTATCGTTCTTTACGCCACTGTTTTCCTCGCTTGTGCAGCGATCAGCCCTTGGTGGCATTGATCAGGGCATCGGATTTCTGTTTGGCGTCGCGCGTGGTATCCTGTTGGTTGCTATCGCCTTTTTCATCTATGATACGGTGATGACCAGCCAAAGTTTTACCATGGTGGATGAAAGCCGCTCGGCACAGGTTTTTGCACGTCTGACCGGCCAGATCGAAGATCGCGACCCCGCCCAGGCGCTAAGCTGGGTGACACAGCAATATGAAAACCTGGTCAGCGCCTGCTCTAAATAGGGCTGAATTGGGCTGCATAATCGCATAGAAATACATGGTCGGGCAAATCAAACAGACAATCATTGTGATAGAGTCGTGACAGCCAGCATATGAGCGACTAAGACAGTCCCATCTCTGCCACTGGATTCGGAGCAACTGCCTTGCCTCCCTGCTCATCGCCTTCGCTGATGCCCGCCGCAAACCCTTTTGACACGTCCCATTTGCGTGATCTGGGACTTGACGACAAACTAAAAGAAGAATGTGGCGTTTTTGGCGTCGTAGGCGTCAGTGACGCTGCCAATTTTGTCGCCCTTGGCCTGCACGCCCTGCAACATCGCGGACAAGAGGCCGGCGGAATTGTCAGCCATGACCCCGAACAGGGATTTAACAACGCCCGTCGCTTTGGCTATGTGCGTGACAATTTCACGTCGCAAAAGGTCATGGAAACCCTGCCCGGCCCTCTGGCTATTGGCCATGTGCGGTACTCAACTTCGGGGTCCAAGGGGCAGACTGCCATTCGCGATGTGCAGCCGTTCTTTGGTGAATTTTCGATGGGCGGGGCGGCGATTGCCCATAACGGCAACATCACCAACGCAGAATCGCTTAAGCGCGAATTGATCGAGCGTGGGTCGATTTTTCAGTCCACCTCAGACAGTGAATGTATCATCCATTTGATGGCACGATCGTTGCAACGCAACATCCCGGAACGCATGGAAGACGCATTGCGCCGGGTCGAAGGCGCCTATTCGGTGGTTGCGATGAACCAAAACCAGCTGATCGGCGTGCGCGATCCGTTGGGCGTGCGCCCGTTGGTTCTGGGTAAAATCGGTGACGGTTGGGCGTTAAGCTCGGAAACCTGCGCCCTTGATATCATCGGCGCCGATTTCGTGCGCGAGATCGAGCCGGGTGAAATGGTGGTCATTGGCAACAATGGTGTCGAAAGCCATTTCCCGTTCCGGCCACAAAAACCCCGTTTTTGCATCTTTGAACATGTCTATTTCTCACGCCCCGATAGCATCCTTGGCGGCCGGTCCGTCTATGAAACCCGCGAAGCAATTGGACGTGAGTTGGCCAAAGAAAGCCCGGTCGAGGCCGATCTGGTCTGTCCGGTGCCGGATTCCGGCACCCCGGCCGCCATCGGGTTTTCGCTGGAATCGGGTATTCCCTATGCAATGGGCATCATCCGCAACCAATATGTCGGGCGCACCTTTATTGAGCCGACCGAACACATTCGCAACATGGGTGTGCGGCTGAAACTGAACGTGAACCGAGCACTGATCCGGGGCAAACGTGTCATATTGGTTGACGATTCCGTTGTGCGCGGCACCACATCGCGCAAGATCAAGGAAATGATTTTGGACGCGGGTGCAAAAGAGGTGCATTTCCGCATTGCCTCGCCGCCAACGGCTTGGCCCTGCTTTTACGGGGTGGATACGCCGCAACGCGAAAAACTGCTGGCTGCCACCATGAGCGAAGAAGAAATGCGCGATCATCTGGCGGTGGATAGTCTGAAATTCATCTCGCTTGATGGGCTTTATCGTGCGGTTGGACAAGCGGGCGGTCGCAATCAGGAATGCCCGCAATATTGCGACGCCTGTTTCAGTGGAGAATATCCGGTGGTTCCGGCAGATATGATGGCCAAAGGCTTTGAAATGAAGGCCGCTGAATAGGCTGATATGGGCGTCAGATTGCCGGTTTCCAACGGGATCGGCAAATTGCTGCCAAGCAGCGCAATCCCCCCTTTCGCTGCCCTGATACCACTGCTAAAGCGCGCGCTTGGACCGTGGCATCTGCTGCCGGGTCGTCCCTTGTTACGAGCACCTTCACCTCATGCCATCTTTTGTTAAGGCGGGAAAAACCCCCGCAAACGTTGCCGATCTGGCCACGCATTCCCAAAGTCTGGACCTGAAAGGTCTGACGCTGCTTGGCGTATTTGGACCGACTGCCACGCTTTCGGCGCTTGTTCGTTTGCCCGGTGGCAGAACAAAAACCGTTAGTGCTGGTGACAAGTTGGGGTCAGGCACCGTAGTGGGCATTGATGTGGACGGGTTGATGCTGTCTCAATTTGGTCAAACACAGCGGCTGGCGCTGCCAAGCTGACCAATCTTGGCCACGGTTTAATGCGGCAAATGTACGTATCCTGCCGTTGAGTTTGCTAAGCCCTTGACGTTTCCCCGGCTTAGCGCCACACCGCTGCCCATGACAAAACTTGCCCTTATCACTGGCGCGTCGCGTGGTCTTGGTGCCGCATTGGCCCAAGCGCTTGCACCGACACATCATATTGTTGCCGTTGCCCGTACCACCGGCGCATTGGAAGAACTGGATGACCGCATTCAGGCGGCTGGTGGCAGTGCCACGCTTGCTCCCATGGACATCACCAACACCGATGCAATGGCAACCTTGTGCCGTGGCATCCATGATCGGTGGGGGAAACTGGATATGTGGCTGCATACGGCGATTCACGCAGCCCCGCTGACGCCGGCGAATTTTGTTGATGCCAAAGACTGGGAAAAATCATTTGCGGTGAATGCGACCGCCACGTCGGTTCTGATTCCGTTTGTGGCGCCTTTGCTGGGGGCCGACGGTCACGCCGTTTTCTTTGATGACCAACGCGCTGGCCATAAATTCTTTGCCTCATACGGTGCCACCAAGGCCGCACAAATCGCTTTGGCACGCAGTTGGCAGGCCGAAGCCGTCAAAACCGGCCCCCGCGTTCAAATTGTCACTCCAAACCCAATGGCCACAGCCCTGCGCGCGCGGTTCTATCCGGGCGAAGACCGGGACGCGCTAAGCAACACAAAAGACGAAGCCCGGCGTATTCTGGCGTTGTTATAACACCAGCATCAGATAAATCGAACATAAGGTGCCGGGTTGCTTGCCCCGTTATCCCGCGCCGTCTATCAAGAATAAAAAGGGGCAGCAAAACATGCGTATTCTTATTACCAATGACGACGGGATCAATGCGCCCGGATTGAAAATCCTAGGCGGTATCGCGGCGGAACTGGCCGGACCAGATGGCGAAGTCTGGACCGTGGCCCCGGCGTTTGAACAATCCGGTGTTGCCCATTGCATCAGCTATACCCATCCGATGATGATTGCCAAAATGGGCGAGCGTCGGTTTGCCACCGAAGGCAGCCCCGCCGATT
>JAHRVZ010000404.1 GCA_019090405.1 Paracoccaceae bacterium | reverse complement strand
CGTGATGTGATCAACGAAGAAATGGAAGCGCTTTGGGCCGGTGACAAAACCGCCCGCGAAGCGATGGATGCTGCGGTTGAACGTGGTGATGCTTTGCTGCGCAAATTTGAGCGTACAACCAAGTAATCCTAAACTTCTGAACCCGGCCATTTCCTAAGGTGGCCGGGTTTCCCCTGTTCGGAGACCCCGATGCTGAAGCGCGTCCATTTTCCTACTTCGGTGCTTCCTTATCTGCTGGTGGCCCCGCAGATTATTGTCACCCTGATTTTTTTCATCTGGCCCGCCAGTCAGGCGATGTATCAGTCCATGCTGATCGAAGACGCCTTTGGCCTGTCCACAGAATTTGTCTGGTTTGAGAATTTTCAAATTCTTGCTGAAGACAAACACTATTACGATACCTTCTGGCGCACGATCATATTCTCAGTCTGTGTTGCCTTCCTTTCGATGTCGGTGGCCTTGTTTCTGGCCGGGTTTGCGGAACGTGTCGTTCGAGGGGCAATGACCTATCGCACGATGCTGATCTGGCCCTATGCCGTGGCCCCTGTGCTGGCCGGTGCGTTATGGGTTTTCATGTTCAACCCGACGCTGGGGATTTTCCCGTATCTGCTGGAATTCATCGGCTATAACTGGAACCATTACCTGAACGGCCATCAGGCCATGTTGCTGGTGATTCTTGCCGCCGCCTGGAAACAAGTTGCCTATAACTTTCTGTTTTACCTCGCGGCCATGCAGTCGATTCCAAAATCGGTCATCGAAGCCTCGGCCATTGATGGTGCCGGCCCCGTGCTCAGGTTTCGCACCATTGTCCTGCCACTGGTATCGCCAACAACGTTCTTTCTGCTGGTCATTAACGCGGTCTACGCGTTCTTTGACACTTTCGGCATTATCCACGCGGTAACACAGGGTGGTCCGGCGGGCGCGACCACAATCCTTGTCTACAAGGTTTTTAACGATGGGTTTGTCGGGCTGGACCTTGGCGGGTCAGCAGCGCAATCGGTGATATTGATGATCCTTGTCATCTCGATGACGGTGATCCAGTTCCGCTATGTTGAGAAAAAGGTGGACTACTGATGGTCGAAAATCGCCCCCTTCTGTCGGTGATATCTCATCTGATTCTGATTTTCGGGGTCGCATTGATCGCCCTGCCTATCTGGATCACCTTTGTCGCCGCCACCCATGACGAAGCCCGCATGTTGCAGGCTCCGATCCCAATGCTACCCGGTGGGTATTTCTGGGAAAACTTCAAGCAAACCCTGTTTGGGTCTGGCCTGTCGGGCACTGAAATTGCCCCGGTCTGGCGCATGCTGGGCAATTCGCTAGCCATGGCACTAATGATCTCACTTGGAAAAATATCTATCTCTCTGATTTCGGCCTTTGCCATCGTCTATTTCAAATTCCCTTTCAGAATGGGGTTCTTCTGGTTGATTTTCATCACTCTGATGCTGCCGGTCGAGGTACGCATCATGCCGACATTTCAGGTGGTGGCCAATCTTGGTATGCTCAACAGCTATTGGGGTCTGTCAATTCCGCTGATCGCGTCCGCCACGGCGACCTTTATGTTCCGCCAGGTGTTCCTGACCATCCCCGATGAAATGCTTGAAAGCGCGCGCATTGATGGCGCCAGCCCGATGCGGTTTTTCTGGGACATCCTGATCCCATTGTCGCGCACCAACATCGCGGCACTGTTTGTGATCCTGTTCATCTATGGCTGGAACCAATATCTGTGGCCGTTACTGATCACCACGGACGCCGATATGACAACAATTGTGATGAGCATCAAACAGATGCTCGAAGCCTCTGAGCAATCGCCGCAATGGAATATCATCATGATGACAGCGCTTTTGGCGATGATCCCGCCGATCTTTGTTGTGATCTCAATGCAAAAGCTCTTTGTGCAAGGGCTGACTGAAACTGACAAATAGGATTGCCCGCAATGGCCACTATAAAACTTGACCAACTGACCAAATCCTATGGCCCTGATGAGGTGCTGCATCATATCTCAGGAGACATCAACGATGGCGAATTCGTCGTCATCGTCGGGCCATCTGGCTGCGGGAAATCAACCCTGCTGCGGATGGTGGCCGGGCTGGAAACCGTCACATCGGGTGAAATTTCCATTGGCGATAAAATGGTAAATGAAATCGAACCCGCAGATCGTGATATTGCCATGGTGTTTCAAAACTATGCGCTTTACCCACACATGAGCGTGGGTGAAAACATGGCCTATGGCCTGAAAATCCGCAAAACCCCAAAGGATGAAATCACCCGTCGCGTGAACGAGGCCGCCGACATTCTTGAAATCCGGGAATATCTTGGGCGTAAACCTCGGCAGTTATCCGGAGGGCAGCGCCAGCGCGTTGCCATGGGGCGTGCAATCGTGCGCGATCCCAAAGTGTTTTTGTTTGACGAACCATTGTCCAATCTGGACGCCAAACTGCGCGTGCAAATGCGGCTGGAAATTCGCAAATTGCAAAAACGTCTGGGCGTGACGTCGATCTATGTGACCCACGATCAGGTCGAGGCAATGACCCTTGGCGACCGTCTTATGGTGCTGAACGGGGGCTATGTTGAACAGTTCGACACGCCGATAGAACTTTATGAACGACCGGCCTCGATCTTTGTGGCCGGATTTATTGGCAGCCCGGCGATGAATTTTCTGACCGCGACGGGCGGTGATGGTCTGGTGGTTCTGGACAATGGCACGGCGCTCGCAACGAGCCTTAAAACCTCAGGAGCTGTGATTGCCGGCATTCGACCTGAGCACCTGATTCAGGATCCCGAAGGCGTGTTGCCGGTCAGGGTTGAAATGCTTGAACAACTGGGCGCCAACACGCTGGTTCACGGCGTTTTGGACGGCACCGACACGCAAATTGTGGCCAGCGTCACCGGCATCCAGTCTCTGCCAATCAACGACGTCGTACGGTTCTCACCCGCCCCTGATGAGTTACATTTGTTTGACGCCAAAACCGAAAAACGGTTGTCGTGATGAATCGCCCGATGTTGCCAGAAAAGATGCGCGGCTCGGCGGGTATCATTCGGCTGCACGGGCATCGCGGAGCGCGTGGCGTGCTGCCGGAAAACACCTTGATCGGATTTCGCAACACTTTTGAAATCGGCGTGCAAGTGGTGGAAACTGACATTATGGTCACGGCCGATGGCGTTCCGGTCCTGACCCACAACCCAAGACTGATGGCGGCTGCGACCCGTGGGCCTGATGGAAGTTGGCTGACACAGGACAGCAAACCCATTGTACAGATGACCCATGACAACCTGCAGCAATTCGACGTCGGCGGTTTGCGCGACGGAACCGGCTACGCCGCGCGCTATCCGGATCAGGCGTTTTTATCAGGTATCAGAATTCCTGATCTGGCACAGTTGGCGACCTTACTGCAAAGCCCTGAACATGCCGATGCCTTCCTGAACATCGAGATCAAAAGCAACCCGGACCACCCGGACGATGCGCCGCCAATACCCCGGCTCGTAGCCCCGGTACTGGCGGTGATCAATGCTGCCGGAATTGCTGACCGGGTGCTGCTGCAATCCTTTGACTGGAGAGTTCTGAGCGAAATCGCGCGACAGGCGCCGCAGATACCGCTGTCTTATCTGACTTACGAAACCCGCGCCTACCCAACGATGGCAGTGAATGTGATCGACGGCTCACTCTGGTTGGATGGCGCATCAATTGCGGATCACAACGGTTCGATCCCGCAAGTTGTCTCAAATCTTGGCGGGGCTGTCTGGTCTCCATATTTTCAGGACTTGACCTCACAAACGTTGGCCGAGGCGCACGCCCTTGGCCTTGCGGTTAATGTCTGGACGGTGAACGAAACAGCCGACATTAACCGCATGATTGATCTGGGCGTGGACGGCATCACCACCGACTATCCGGCACGGGCGCAACGCTGTCTGCTGGCCAAAGGGCAAAGCTGGCGTGAGGATATCACACCACCCCCCGCCTAGCCGCCTGTTTCACTTATTACATTCAGTTTGGTAAAAATATCCCCGCCGGAGGCACAAATAAACAGCGGGCCTCTTGGCCCGCTGCATCTGCGCTCACAACGCATCGCGATAAAGCTGGCTTAGGTTTTCGACTGTCAGCTTAACCGGGTTGCCGCCGCAGCTTGGGTCGTGGATGGCCATTTCCGCCATCTCAGCGATTCTGTCCGTCTCAATTCCCATCTCAGACAGCGATTTTGGAATGCCCAGACGATCATTCAGATCGTTTACGTATGCCTTGAACCCATCAAATCCCCCCGCAATGCCCAAATAGCCTGCCACCGCATCAAACCGATCCGCAATAACCGGCGCGTTGAATTCCAAAACCGCAGGCATGAACACCGCATTGGTGGTGCCATGATGGGTGTTATAAACAGCGCCAACCGGGTGGCTTAGCGCATGGATCGCCCCCAGCCCCTTTTGAAAGGCCGTGGCCCCCATTGTTGCCGCGCTCATCATATGCGCGCGCGCTTCGATGTCGTTGGGATTGTCATAGGCGCGCGGCAGATACTCTTTGACCAAACGCATGCCTTCCAAAGCAATCCCCTGACTCATCGGGTGATAATGCGGGCTGCTATAGGCTTCGACACAATGGGCAAAGGCATCCAGACCGGTGCCAGCCGTGATGAATTTCGGCATCCCAACGGTCAGTTCCGGGTCACAAATCACCACAGAAGGCAGCACCTTGGGATGGAAAATGATTCTTTTCACATGCGTTTCGCTGTTGGTGATGACCGACGCGCGCCCCACCTCAGACCCAGTACCTGCGGTTGTCGGAACCGCCACAATCGGCGCGATGTCGTCAGAGTTGGCGCGTGTCCACCAATCATCAACATCTTCGAAATCCCACACCGGGCGGGATTGCGCGGACATGAACGCCACCATTTTCCCCAGATCAAGCCCCGATCCGCCACCAAAGGCAATCACCCCATCATGGTCCCCCGCCTTGAACGCAGCAACACCTGCATCAAGATTTTTTTCGTTTGGGTTGGGATCGACATCGGCAAAAAGCGCGCGGCCCAAACCTGCCGCATCCATGATATCCAGCGTCGACAAAGTAATCGGCAAATCAGCCAACCCCTTGTCTGTGACCAACAGCGGCTTTTTCATCCCCGCCACCGCACAGGCATCTGGTAATTCCGCGATCCGACCCGCGCCGAATTTCATTGTGGTCGGATAGGACCAGTTTCCAACTAAATTCATCTGGTCACCTTTTTAAGATGATAGGATTTTGGACGGGTCAGATTGTGATAGCCAATCATCGAAAGCCCGCCGCCACGCCCCGTGTCTTTACACCCCGTCCAACACAGGCCCGGATCAAGGTAATCCGCACGGTTCATAAACACGGTGCCGGTTTCGATCTGATCGCCAATCGCCACAGCCCGGTCAATATCGTTGGTCCACAAAGATGCCGTCAGACCAAAATTGCTATCATTCATCAGGGCAATCGCCTCGTCATCACCGGACACTTTCATGATGCCAACGACGGGACCGAAACTTTCGTCCTGCATCACGCGCATGTCATGGGTCACGTTTGTCAGAATTTGCGGCGTCAGATAGGCACCGCCATCATCGCCATCCATGGTCGCAATATGCGCCGTGGCCCCTGCTGCGACGGCCTCGTCAATTTGATCGCGGACCTCTTGGGCAAAGCGTACGCTGGCCATTGGCCCAATTGTGGTCTCTGCTTCCAACGGATTACCCAGCGTATAACCGTTCACAATGGCAATCGCCTTTTGCAAAAATGCGTCATACAGCGCCTCATGCACATAGATCCGTTCAATCCCGCAACAGCATTGCCCGGAATTGAACATCGCCCCATCAATCAGCGTATCCACCG
>JAHRVZ010000403.1 GCA_019090405.1 Paracoccaceae bacterium | reverse complement strand
TTGCCGTGTCCGGCACATAGCCTCTGGCCTTCTTGCGCAGCCAGCCCAGAAACGCCGCATCAGCCGAACGCAGCTTAGGCCGCCCGGTACCGGCCCAGACCGCCTGCCAGTCAGCCTCAAGCGCATAAACATCAAGGCCAGGCATCAAGGCTCTTGCGGCGTCCAGTGTTTCAGGTTTCAGCACTGGCATCGGCTGCGTATCCACCACCTGATCGCGCAGAGTAAAGCGGATCATATCGCGTGGCTCTTCGGCCATGGTATAATCGGGCAGGTGGTTGGCCGCGATCATATCGCGGATCATTTTGCGGAATACCCGCCGCGGGCTGGCCGATCCGGATTTTTTCAACAGCACCTCGACCGAGACCCGCCAGCTGTCCTGACGACCGCAATGTTTACGGGCCAATTCATATATCCGCCGCTCAAGCGGCTTGCGCAGGCGGAAATAGTCCCGACTTAGGGTCAAAACAGATTTGCTCATCACCGCGCGAAACAACCAATCTGACAGGGTGACAGAAACCGATACCATGCGCCCCCCTGAAGATTTACGCACGATTTCCCAGCTTTCAATCAACCCAAAACCAGACGTCACCTGTTCACCGCCCGTTTCAAAGTTGGTGGTGATCCTGGTCCCGGCCAACCGTTCAAACGCTTCGCGCAAACGTTTATACCCATCGCCCGAGGTTTCGCGATTGCTGGCCACAAGCAGATCATGGGCTTTCAGATGCAACACCTTGCTGACCGCCCGCCCTGCATTCAGAGCCGCCATCAACTGACTGATGCAGTAAATCAGAATGTCTTTATCATGGATCGTCGCAAGACCTTTGACCGAAGGCACCACCTGAATTTCGGTGCCATTATGCTCATAGGATAAAATCCGCCGGTCAGGCCGTGTGGCCAGCGAAAAAAGCGGATGCTCCATCGAGCCCATGTCATCTTTGGGAATAGCATCGAAAATATCGCAGACAAAAAAATCTGCCGTCGGATGCCGCATTGGCAACAAGCCGCCCGCTGCTGATTGTAACCCTGCCATAAACTGCCCTTTAGACCGTCGCCCGTGTGTCCGAAGCTAACGATTCTTCTTCGTGGTTTTAGTAACACCACGGTAAAGTTATCCACAGCCCGGGTCTAGAAGATCTTTCGTGGCTTTAGAGTCAGTCCAACGTGGGATCAGAGTCGTTGTTTCGTGGCTTTAGATTCACTTGAACCTAGATATTACGTCAGGAAGCCTTTATTTTCCGAGGCTTACAGTGATGACGAAAATGCTTAACACTAATATAACACATATATAACACCCAAGAAAATTTCAGCTCATCATCTAAACTGTGGCTTTTTCACCTGAAACCATAGAATTTGCTTAGAAAATCCGCTGCTTATCAGTATAATTCTTCCATGTTCGGTGTTTTTGGGTATATTGCCATAAAAGGCGAACACGTAACATATTACATGGCATTAAAAATGGCAGAGCACCCTCCCTATTTTAACATTGATCCTACCAAAGCTTTGGCCGATCTGGGCCAACCAACCAGCACTTCGGGCTTTGCCGACATCGCTGCTGCCTGTGCACGCGGACGCGAGGATCTGGCCAGCCGGGGGTTGAATGAAGGCGGGCATAAAGCTTTACGGCAGTTTTCGACCTGGGAAATCACCAAATATCTGATCCCCGTGGCGGTGGCCCATTTTCGGCGGGTTCTGAAACAGAACCCCAATTTACCCCAGGGCCAAAGCGAAACCGAAGGCGGCGCAAAATGGTTTTCTCTGGACGAGGTATTACGTCTGCGAGCACATTTTGCCGCCGAGGGGTCCAAAGCCCGGGAATACCTGCCCTACCGGCCTAAGGACGTGCCCGCCAAGCTGGTGGCCGTTGCCAACTTCAAAGGCGGGGTTGGTAAGACGTCTACCGCCGCGCATCTGGCGATGTCGGCCGCTTTGGATGGCTATAAGGTGCTGGTGCTGGATCTGGATAGTCAGGGGTCGATGACGTCGATCTTTGGCGGCAAGGTGGCAGATGAATGGGAAACGGTATTTCCGTTGCTGGCGCGTCATTACGGCAGCCATCTGCAATCCGAAAACCGCGCCCGGATAGCGCGCGGAGAAGACGCCCTGCCCCTGGATGATACCCTGTCAGATGCGTTGAAAATCACCGCCAGCGATATCATCCAGCCAACCCATTGGCCCAATATTGATTTGATAGGGGCCCAGTTGAACCTGTATTGGGCCGAATTTCAGATTCCGGTCTGGCGTATGCAAAGCCGCGGCTGGAAGCTGTGGGATGCCTTGACCGAGACCCTAGAGGCCGATGGGGTGCTTAACGATTACGATCTGATCTTTATCGATACGCCGCCGGCTTTGGGGTATCTAACCATCAACGGCTTGGCGGCCGCCGATATTCTGCTAGTGCCTCTGGGGGCGTCGTTTCTGGAGTTTGACAGTACGGGGCGGTTTTTTGACATGCTGCATTCGACCTTTGCCAGTATCGAAGCCGGCGAAAACATGGCAGCACGCGCGCTGGGTCACGAAGAACTGGCCTTTGAATGGGATGCAGTCCGGGCGGTGGTCACCCGTTATGACGGCGCGCAACAGGGGGAATTGGCCGCCTTGATGCAGGCCTATCTGGGACAGACCCTAAGCCCGCACAAACAGGATTTCACCGCCTTGATTGGTCAGGCCGGCGAACAGGTCAACGGGATATATGAGGCTGATTATCGCGATTTTAACCGCGAAACCTATGTCCGTGGACGGATGACGTTTGATCAGACTTATGCGGCGTTCAAACGGCTGTTGCTGGGGATTTGGCGGCGGGACGAGATCGAGAATGAAGGGAGTCTGCTGTGAATATAGACTCTGTTTTCCCTGAATTAGAGTCACTATCGGCAGAAAACCTTTCGCATGCGAAAGACTCTAAATGTCTTTTCCGACCTCAGCGGTGCAACCGGTCAGGCAAAGGAAAAGTGGATGAAGGAGGCAGATCATGGCCAAACGCAAACGCCTAACTCCGGCGAAGTCCGAATATCTTACCGCGCCGGGCGCGCTGGAAACCAAGGCTTTTGGCCTTATGTCCGGACCGCCCATTGCCCAGGTCTCGGGCGACGTCGCCGCAGTAGCTGCCTTAGAGGAGTTGTCCGAAGAGTTCCAACGAGTCCGGGACGAAGGGCGGTTGATCCAATCTTTGCCTCTGGCCTCGATTGTGGCCGATCACCTTGTACGGGACCGGATGGAAGTCGAACAGTCGGCATTTGAGGAATTGCTGCAAAGCCTGCGCGCCCGGGGTCAGCAAACCCCGGTAGAAGTTGTTGATCTGGGGCAGGGCCGATACGGGCTGATTTCCGGCTGGCGGCGCCTGACCGCGTTGCAACAGCTGGCGCGCAAAGATGCGACCGAAGGCAGTATTCTGGCTGTGGTGCGGCAACCTGCGGCAAGCTCGGACGCCTATGTCGCGATGGTTGAAGAAAATGAAATACGGGTTGGCCTGTCGTTCTTTGAACGCGCCCGCATTGTACGACAAGCGGTGAATGCCGGAGTCTATGATAGTGACAAACTGGCCCTTCAGGGTCTGTTTCCAACCGCTTTGCCGGCAAAGCGGTCCAAGATCAAATCCTTCTTGCTTGTCGTTGATGCCTTAGAGGGCGCATTGCGGTTCCCAACCCGCATTCCCGAGCACATGGGTCTGGCTCTGGCCAAGGCTTTGGCAAGCGATCCGGAATTATCCACCCGTCTTTCGGATGATCTTCATCGCAAAGCCCCCGCGACAGCCAGTGCCGAAGCCGCCCTTTTGGCGGCGGCTCTGAAGGGCGGTTCATCTGCAAAATCCGAAGTTGGAGGGTCAAAAACCAAAGATTTGGCCCCCGGCATAAACCTGTCTGGCCGGCAAGGGCGCGTGGTTCTGAGCGGTGCCGAGGTGAATCCGGGATTTATCGAGCGATTGCGTGATTGGGTTCGGACCCAGAGTTAGCACCACAGATATTGTGTAAAATCTTTCGCATGCGAAAGAAAAGGCTATTTGTCGGTTGGTTGGCGCGGTCATAACGAATGCGCCCTCTGCGTTTCAGGGCCAGATAATCCCCTCGCGGCCATCTGTTATCCATAGAATGCAGGCTTGCACGATGAGAGGGGTGTTCTGTTGTCTGTCTGCCAATGAAATATGACGGTACGGCCATATCCGCAGGCTATACCATAAGCGTCCGATAAGGCAAACTTATTGGACGTTGCAGGGAGGGGTGAGAGGCGGCGGTTTGAGAGCAGTAACATGGTATAAAGCGCCGCGCAGTTCGGTTGTGAGGTGGCTGAGGATACGGAGAAGGAAATGTCAGGCGCGACGTGGATCTGGAAGCTCTGCCTTTCAGGATTCGCTGGTGCAAATGGATGGGCCGGGTGACGTGGTGTGATCCCGGCGAACCTGAAAATCAGCGCGCCGTGGGGCAGGGACTGTTACCATGAGAGTTCTTCTTCAACCGTTCGGTAACAGTGAGGTAAATTGCCTCAAATATTCCTTAATAATTGCCCTAAATATTCCTTAATATTGTAGCATTTGTAGTGAATTATTG
>JAHRVZ010000402.1 GCA_019090405.1 Paracoccaceae bacterium | reverse complement strand
TTGATCAGAAATGGGTCCACCATATCCGGCGGACAGTTCGTATTCGAAGTCATCGGCTGGATCGTCAATCAACGTGCCAAGCCAGGCTTCGGCAAAGAACCCGCTGTATGACACGCCAGCTGCAGCCTCGAAGATCTGGCCAAGATGACCGTCGTCCGAGTCAAAAACGACACGGCCAAGAGCGCCTGCGAAATAGCTGACTTCGCCAGCTTGATCAAAGCAGAACGGAGCGCAGTTAAGGACGCTATCGCCCTCGGCGGCATGGACAAAGCAAGGCACTGCGCAAGCAAGTGCGCCCGCGAGAAGGGTAGGTTTGATAAAAGACATGCTTGTTCTTTCTAAATTGTTTTGCGCGACCTTTTTGCCTAAACGCACAAGGGAATTGGGCCCTGTCATCTTGGGTGCGGCGTCCAATTTAAGGACGCCAAAAGCATCAGTTCCTTATTAGAGGTGGGTGAAAAAATAATCCAGACTAAAATTGTCAACTACAGGAGTTGAAGTCGTCCAGCATACCTGATTAGTTGCCGGGCTGTCCTGTGTTAAGTTGTTCCGCGTTCAATTTGGATCAAATTTTGTGCGAAACGCTCAAAATATATGACTAACTTGTGCGTTACCCGATGTATCCTGATACAGATACAATGCGAAACGTCTTGATATGCAAAGGGGTTGCGTTGCCATACTCTCTGTGGTGGTTGTTTAAGGCAACGAAGGCACCATATGACGTGTCAAAATACGAATTTCCCGATCCATTCGACGCATATGACCGGGTGTGACTGCAGATAGTATTTTAAGGGCTGACATGGACAAATGGGGCGAAACAGGGCGGCCAGAATTGCCGGCGACGTTTACCGATATTGCCGGGGCTTCGGTGTTTATAACTGGCGGAGGCTCAGGCATTGGCGCGGCACTTACCGATGGCTTTCTGGCCCAAGGCGCGCGTGTCGCCTTTGTTCAACGCTCTGACGGGGCCGCATTTTGCGATGAAATAATGGCGAAACACAACAGTCGACCATTGTTCATCCCATGTGACATCACTGATATTTCCCAACTAAAAGCCGCGGTTGAAACGGCGTCAGATGCTCATGGTACGGTACGTATTCTGATCAACAATGCCGCCAATGACACCCGCCATGCCACCGAAGACGTCACCGAGGAATTCTGGCGCTGGTCCAGCGACATCAATCTCAAATCCTATTTCTTTGCCTGTCAGGCGGTCATTGCAGGCATGCGCGAACAAGGTGGTGGTGCGATCATCAACTTTTCTTCGATTTCCTATATGGTGGGCATGGCCGACATGCCGATATATGCCGCCTCAAATGCTGCGATTACGGCGTTGTCGCACAGCCTTGCGCGTGAATTTGGTGGCGACAATATCCGGGTCAATTCGATTGCGCCCGGTCAGGTGCTGACGGACCGGCAGAAAGAGCTTTGGCTAACACCCGAAAGTGTGGCCGAGCATGTTGCCAAGCAATGTTTGCCTCAGGCTCTGGTTCCGGATGATATCGTCGGAACCGCGTTGTTTTTGGCTTCGGGCGCCAGCCGGATGATGACCGGTCAAAGCCTGGTGGTGGATGGCGGGATTGTTGCGCCATGATACAGGTCCAGCCATTCCTTTCGTCAGGTCCAGACCTATGAGCGTCCCTAACCGCGTCTTGGTCTGCAATACTTGCGTGCGCGCGCCGGGTGCCGGGCCGTTGGCTGACGATATTGAATTATTGCGGAACGCTTTGAACGCGGCAGGGCTTGGGACACAGTTTGAAGTCGCAGAAGTGGGCTGTTTCGGTGGCTGTTCAGACCCGTCTGGCATCGGGTTTCAGGGGCAGGGCCGGGCAAGCTATGTGTTCTCTGGGACAGATATCACCAATGATCTGAACGATGTTCTGGCGTTCTGTGACGCCTATCTGGCAGCCAAAGATGGCTGGATCGAAGATGCGCGCCCATTGGGGCGGTTGCGCCATTGTCTGCGGGCGCGCATTCCGGTGTTTTAGGGGCTGGTGACAGTCACGGTCTGTTTGATCTGTTGACCGTCGACCGAAAAACCCTTGTGGTCATTGGTATATAGCCCGACTTCAATAGTGGACGTGCCTTCGGGTAGTGATTCTATATAATACCAATCACCGTAAACCCGGGTGATTTTGGTGCCATTCACATGCAGATGTGCGTGGCCTTCCCCCTCGACGGTATCTTGGCCTGCGTGTTCTCCGCTAAAGCGGAAATTGCTGACCTTAAGATGCAAATTCCAGCCCGCCATTGAATCGGGTATCATTTCAATGTCCAGCGTCGGCGCGGGTCCGGTGACGTCAACCAATTCCGAATGGTCATGCTGGCTGTGGTCATGTTCTGCGTCTTGAGTTGCATGTGCTGTGTCGTGACCGGTTTCATGGCCGGTTTCGTGATCATGGCCATCCAGTGTGGCACCAGTAGAGGCAGCAACCAAAAAGCCGATGCCGCCTCCAAATACCAAACCGATCAGCAATAGTGGGATAGAACGATCCATGGTGTTATGTTCCTTTGGCCAAGTGTCAATCTTTGCTCATGCCATTGCGAGTCCAGAAGAACCCGCAAAAGCTGCCAAGAATGGCCCAGGCAAATAGTCCTACGCCAAGCGCGCGGGCAGCAAACAAGGCGGCTATTTCGGGTGGTACTGGTCCGCTAAATTCAAGCGGCTCAGGTGCTCCGATCAAATGCGGGGCAACCAGCAACACCGCAGCAGCCCCCCAGGCCGACCAGGATTTGCCAAAACCGATCAACCACATGGCCACAGCGGCTGCCGCGACAGTGGCAAACCACCAGACCTGCCGTATGTCCACCTCAGCCGAAGCAACGCCCGGCACCTCTGGCGGCAATGAAAATGCTGGCGCCAGATGTGCTGCGACAAATCCCGCCAGCCCCCAAAGCAAACCGGTGCGCCCGTCAATCACCGCGTCACGATCTGACGCAATTGACATAAGAGCAACAATAACAAGGGCATAGCCGGTATAGGTCAGCATGGTAAACAATACGCTAAGCGCATTGCGCATCAGTTCAAAGTCACCAAGATCCTGAATGGCGCTGACCGGGTCAGCCCCGAAATGCACCAATTGACCGGATTCATAAAGTTCAGCGTGCAGCAATACAGGCTGCACGAAAACCAACTGCAGAAGGGCGGCAATCAGCCCTGCTCCAGCACCAGCGAACACCGCGCTGGCTACAATGCGTGTGAACATCTATTTAGTGGCAGGGAAAGCCAGTGGCGTGACGCACGTCATGGGCTGCGTCATGCAATGTAGACGCCTGCACATGGCCGACGACAAACATGATGCCAAGGCCAAAAACCGCTGCAAAAAGGGCCGGAAAAATGCGTGTGGTTGTTCCGGTTTGAATTGTGGTCGTTGCTTTCATCGTATTCTCCTGACTGTCTCACCCGACAGTAATATTACGTTTGTGCATGGCAGGTTTCCTGGCTTGTGGGTCAAAACGTGATGCCGACCTTCCCAGCCCAGATTGGGCAAGTGGTTTGATGGCATCCGCTCTCCACTTACAGTCGCGGGGGCGGCTTCGGAGTTTAACCGAATTCCCTCTTGGCAATACGGTTGACCCGTACAACACCAAGCACGTCTTCTTTACACTTTGCGCGCCCCGTTTGGCAATACAATTGTTGTTTGCGCGCTACTTGGTTTTACGCAAAATATAGATGTCCATAATCCAACCGTGGTCGGCGCGGGCTGTCGCGCGTGTTTGTTTGATCTGGTCTGACACATCGGCAAGCGGACCCTGCACAAGGATCTGGTTAGGCATGGCAACATAAGCGCCCCACCAGATGTGATATTTGTCTGGGTCCAGCGTCGTGAAAGCACAGCTTCCATCCAGCATAATAGCAATAGTATCAACGTCTTGGGGCCATCCATTGTCACGCAATTGCCGCCCCGTAGTGACCAGAAAAGGCGCCCCGATTTCGTTGATCGGGATCGCATGCGCCGCGGTCAGCGCCTGCAGTGAGGTGATGCCGGGAATGACCGTCAGCTTGGGCAACGGGTTCAGTCGCGCCGCGATCCGAAGTGAACTGTCATAAAGCGACGGATCGCCCCAGATAAGTAACGCTACGTTCTTTACCTCAGGCAAGCTGGTCTGAACCGCCGTCTGCCAAGCCACGGCAATGGCATCGTGCCAGTCGTCCACCCCGTCCAGATAGGCCGCGTCGGCGTCGCGTTTGGGCAGGTCAAACTCAACAATTTCAGGCCGTTGATGCCCCAGCACCCGGTCACAGATCGTCAGCCGTAGGTCGGCAAGATCAGATTTGTCCGAGCCTTTGCGCGGGATCAGAATCAGATCGGCCTCGCGGATCGCCTGTGCGCCCTGAAAGGTCAGATGATCAGGGTTGCCGGTGCCAATACCAATCAGGGTAAGCTCATTCATCATCGGCCAATGGTCCATACAGGATAAGTGCGGGGTTGTCGGATATTCCCTGTTCCAGCGTTCTGGCCAGTTCTGCCACCGTACTGCGGCTTAGCGATTGTTCCGGTGTGCTGACGGCTTCGGCGATCAGGGCCGGGGTGTCAGCGGGAAGCCCTTTTTCGATCAGGGCAGCGGCCAAACCGGGAAAAGTGCGTTTGCCCATAAACACAACCGTGGTGGCCGTCGCGTCAGCAAGCGCGGTCAGGTCCAGGTTTTCAGGCAGTTTTCCTGTGACATCATGGCCCGTGACAAATTGCACACGACGCGCGGTCATGCGTCGGGTCAGCGGGATGCCGGCAGCGGCAGCGGCGGCACAGGCCGACGGAATACCGGGGATGATTTCATAGTCGATCCCGGCGGCGCGCACGGCGGTCAGTTCTTCCTCTAGTCGTCCGAAAATACCGCTATCGCCGCTTTTCAGGCGTACTACACGGACGCCGGTTTTGGCGTAATCCACCAACAAACGGCTGACATGGTCCTGTTTAGGCGACGGTCGGCCGGCGCGTTTGCCGACCCCCACAAGATCGGCCTTTGGGTCGGCATGTTGCAGGATCGGGCCTGACGACAGATCATCAAACAGGATTGCATCCGCGTGTTTCAGCCGGTCCACGGCCTTTAGCGTCAACAGCTCTGGATCACCGGGGCCAGAACCGACAAAGCTGACAAAACCGCTCATGTCTTGTCCTCAGCGATCAGGTGAAAAAACGTGCCAGTGACGTGACCCTTGCGCGATCCGGATTCTGGCACCGTGGTGCCTTCGGCATCAACCACATGTGCCAAAGGCGCGTCGGGTTCATCAATGATGGTGGTGTAATGAAACTCATGGCCCCGCAACGATTGGCCGGCGTCAAATCCGGGCATGGGGGCGTTCAATCGGGCGCGGCGATAGCCAAGGTGGAATTTGCGTTTTTCGTAAGATGTCACAAGGCCCAGCAACCCGGCCATCTGGTGACGCTGCCCGTCTTTGTCAATCAAAGCCGTGCCCAAAGCCATATAGCCCCCACATTCGCCATGCACCGGTTTGCTGGCGGCGTGATTGCGCAGACCGGTCAGGAAATTGGTATTTGCAGCAAGGGTTGCAGCATGCAGTTCAGGATAGCCCCCCGGCAACCAGACCAGATCGGCGTCTTTGGCCGGGGCGTCGTCGGCAAGCGGCGAGAACGGCAGAATTTCGGCTCCGGCCCGCCGCCAGCCTTCTAACAAATGCGGATATGTAAACGAAAACGCGGCATCCTGCGCCAACGCGATACGCTGCGCCGGAGGTTTGGGTAACGCACCGATTTCGCCAGTTAACGGGGATGCAGAGGCGGCGTTTTTCAACGCCTCAAGATCGACATGTTCGCGTAGGAAATTTGCGTATCCGGCAATCGCCTGTTCAAGATCGGGATGTTCGACCGCCTGGATCAGACCCAAATGGCGTTCAGGCAGGGTCAGATCACCGCGTCGGGGCAGCACACCCAGAACCGGCAGGCCGATTTGGTCCATACCCAGCCGGGTCAGGCGCTCGTGGCGGGGGCTGGCGACGCGGTTCAGGATCACACCGGCGATTTTCAGATCGGGATTATAGCGGGCAAACCCCAACGCGGTTGCCGCAGCAGATTGTGCCTGACCGGAAATATCCAGCACCAGAACCACCGGCCAGCCCATTCGCGCAGCGGTTTCTGCACTGGTGCCGTTACCGGTTGCCCCTGCATACGCCACGCCGTCAAACAGGCCCATGGACCCTTCGGCAACAACAATATCGGCACCTTTTGATTGCGCCGCGATGGTGTTCAAAAGATCCGGCGCCATCGCCCATGTATCAACATTGTAAGACGCGCGCCCGGCGGCGGCGCGGTGAAACGCCGGGTCAATATAGTCAGGCCCGCTTTTGAACGGTTGCACCACCATGCCATCCTCGGCAAAGGCGCGCAGCAGTCCCAGCATGACCGTTGTCTTGCCAGTGCCCGAACTTGGCGCCGAAATCAGCAGGCCGCCGGGGTTATCCATTTGTTGATCCTTCGGTGGCGGATTGCGGGCGATAACGCCGGTCGTAATGCGTTGAATACAAACAACTTTCATCAAACCCCTCTTGCGACAACGCCGGGCCGACAAGGATCAAAGCCGTGCGGTCGATCGCATCGTTCATCAACGCATTTACCGTGCCAAGGGTTGCGCGAATGATCTGCTGGTCGGGCCAGCTTGCGCGATACACCACCGCCACGGGACAGTCCGCGCCATAGGATGGGGTCAGTTCGCTGACCACTCCGTCCAGATTGTGGATCGACAGATGAACCGCAAGCGTAGCGCCTGTCGCTGCGAAATTGCTTAGGGTTTCTCCGGCTGGCATCGGTGATGCACGTCCCTGCGTGCGGGTCAAAACCACCGATTGCGCAAGGCCCGGCAGCGTCAGTTCGGTGCCCAACGCGGCGGCGGCGGCGGCAAAGGATGGCACGCCGGGGGTAACACTGAACGGGATGTCCTCGGCGCGCAGGCGGCGCAGTTGCTCGCCCATTGCGGACCACACTGACAGATCGCCAGAATGTAGCCGCGCCACATCATGCCCGGCCTCATGGGCGCTGCGGATTTCAGCGATGATTGCCTCCAGATCCAATGGGGCGGTGTTGACGATATGGGTGCCGGGGCTGCAATGGTCCAGTATTTCCTGCGGCACCAGAGATCCGGCATAAAGGCAGACAGGGCAGGCGGCGATAATATCGCGCCCCCTTAACGTAAGCAGATCAGGCGCGCCGGGTCCGGCACCGATAAAGTGAACAGTCATGTATTTGATCCTGTGGGGTTTGATCCTGTGGCAATGGCGCAAGTGGCCAGTTTGTCTTTTGATATTTGGCGTGTGCTTAGCAGTTTCGCCTTTGGTCCGGCAGCAGCAAGAGCGGCGGCTTCGGCGACGCTTCCGGTGTTGCGGGCGCGCAGGGATCGCGTGGATTGGGTTGGAGTTTTGATGTTGGTTAACGCCTTAGCGGTGACCGGAAGGATTGGCAGGCCGGTGGCCACGCTCAGCTCATTCAGGCAGGGGGCGGTGCATTTGTCATCTGGTGCGGCGAGCGCGTCTATGGCGCTGGTCGCGGCCAAAGACAATGCGTTTTGCAGACTGGCAACCGTGGCTGACGCGCGAAATCCAAACCCTGCAATAATCATCTGATGACGCTCCACTGGACAATTGGATAGGCCGATTTCCAGCCGCGTTTTGAACCCAATGGGGTTGCGTTTGCCATCTCGATCCGCATCAG
>JAHRVZ010000401.1 GCA_019090405.1 Paracoccaceae bacterium | reverse complement strand
GTGTTCATCGCCAACCCGAACAACCCAACCGGCACCATGATCGGAGAGGCCGAAGTGGCGCGGCTGGCAGATGGATTGCCGCCTCAGACCTTGTTGGTTCTGGATGGGGCATATGCCGAATTTGTTGACGGGTTCGATGGTGGGGCCGCAATCATCAATGCCCGCGATAATGTCGTGATGACCCGCACCTTTTCCAAACTTTACGGGCTGGGCGGGTTGCGTGTCGGCTGGGGTTATGGACCGGCACATGTAATTGATGTGCTGAACCGGGTGCGTGGGCCATTTAATGTGTCCACGACTGGTCTTGCTGCGGCTGAGGTGTCAATCCGCGATACTGACTATGCCGACCAGAGCCGCTCTGAGAATGCGAAGTGGCGCAGTTGGTTGTCAAATGCATTGGCCGAACTGGGCGTGCCGTCCGATACGTCCTGCACCAATTTTATTCTGGCGCGGTTCGCTGACCAACATGAGGCCGAAGCCTGCGATGCCTATCTGCAATCACAAGGGTTGATCGTGCGCAAAGTCGCTGGCTATAACCTGCCCAACGCGTTGCGTATTACAGTTGGCGACGAAACAGCCTGTCGCCGGGTTGTGGCCGCCATTGCCGAGTTTAAGGGTAAATCGACATGAGCACCGTTCTTTACAATCGCGTCGCCCTGATAGGTTTGGGTCTGATCGCCTCGTCTATGTTCTGGGCCATGAAACGTGCCGGAGTTGCGGGCGAAGTCACCGGATATGCGCGCTCTCAGTCCACCCGCGACACCGCGCGCCGGATTGGTTTGTGTGATCGCGTGTGCGACAGTGCAGCCGAAGCCGTCAAAGGTGCGGATCTGGTGATATTATGTGTGCCAGTCGGAGTGATGGGACAGGTGGCACAGGACATCGCACCGATGCTGAAACCGGGCGCAACGGTGACGGATGTGGGGTCTGTCAAGCGGGCGGTTATTGACGCAGTTCAGCCGCATCTGCCTGAGGGAGTACATTTTGTGCCTGGCCATCCTTTGGCGGGGACCGAACATTCCGGACCCGAAAGTGGATTTGCCGAATTGTTTGACAATCGCTGGTGCCTGCTGGTGCCGGTCGAAGGCTCTGACCCGGCGGCGGTATCGCAATTGCAGGCGTTATGGTCCGCAATGGGGTCTAATGTCGAAATCATGGAGGCGGATCACCATGATTTGGTACTGGCCGTCACCAGCCATGCACCGCACCTGATTGCCTATACAATGGTAGGAGTAGCCGACGATTTGCGCCGGGTGACAGATGGCGAAGTCATCAAATATTCAGCCGCCGGGTTTCGGGATTTCACCCGGATTGCGGCCAGTGATCCAACCATGTGGCGGGATGTGTTCCTAAACAACAAAGATGCTACGCTGGAAATTCTGGGTCGCTTTACCGAAGAACTGTTCGCGCTGCAACGTGCCATCAGAACCGGAGATGGCGATCATCTGCATGACTATTTCACGCGCACCCGCGCCATCCGCCGTGGCATTATCGAGGCCGGGCAAGATACCGATGCCGCCGACTTTGGCCGTGGGACAGCGCAAAAATGAAACGTTTGATCGCAGTTGCGCTATTGCTATTGGCAGGAACGGTTTTGACAGGTCCAGTTCTGGCAGCTGCCCCCGAAACATCTCTACGCCCGACATTGCGAGGCGGAGAGATTCTGGCCGCTCTGCCCACAACTCCTTCACGCCTGCGCCCTGTCATGAGAGCGCCATCAGACCAAATGGTCAGCATGGCCGCGCAGGCCGATTTGATGATATTTGCCGGGCTTGGTCAGTCGCTGCGCCCGGCGCTGCGCCCTCCGGCGATTGTTGAGCAGGCAATGGCCAAACGCCGCGCCCGACGCAAAGGTGCAATTTGTGACAATGTGGAAATTCAGGGCGAAAAAGTCGGTCATGTTCCGGGCCGGATAAAGGGCTGTGGGTTCAAACAAGGTGTTAGTGTTCGGTCGATTTCCGGGGTCAAACTAAGTCAGTCGGCAACGATGGATTGCACCACGGCCAAGGCCTTGAACGAATGGGTCGACAAATCGGTGATACCGGCCTTCAAAAATCGTGGCGGAGTCGTCCAATTGCGTGTTGCCGCGCATTACGCTTGCCGAACGCGCAACAACCAACCGGGCGCGCGGATATCTGAACATGGCAAAGGCCGCGCGATAGATATATCTGCCTTTACCATGCAGGATGGCAATGTGATTACGGTTGCCGGTGACTGGGGTAATGGTAAAAATGGCAAAGCACTGGCGCAGGTACACAAAAACGCCTGTGGGCCGTTTGGAACGGTGCTTGGCCCAAAAGCAGACCGCTATCACCGGGATCATTTCCATCTGGATACCGCCAGCTATCGCAGCGGTTCATATTGCCGATAATAGCCAATTTGCACCGCTGGCAAACGGAAAATTTCAAATTTTCCGACCCGTTTTCTTTGAAAGAAAACGGATACCGATGCGCCGTTATCTCAGGAATATCCGTGGAGCAGCCCCTATCGGCAAAGGCCCGATTGCAACCGATCCGTTTTTGAATGTCAGTTTGATATCCAGTGAGTCGGGGTTGCCGCCCAAACCCGCCAATAACCCCAGAACGCTTTCTGCCGGATCAAGAATTTGCTTGGGAAATGCGCCCGATGCCTGTGCCATTTGAAGCATCCCACGCCAGTTCTCGGCTTTGATGGCAATGTCTCCGGTGGGAATGCCCAAACCGTCAACTGTCAGATCACCCGTGGCGAACAGGCGGAGTTCTCCCCATTGGATTTCAGCCAATTTCAAATCAATCTGTCGGGGTTGAGGGCGTTGTATTTCCAAAGACATGCGGTCCCAGACCCGATCAAACGTGACCTTCATATCCAGTTCCAGCGCCTGGAACTCTGATGGCAACGAGTCTGATGATTGCAATATAGCCCTTATGCCCGCCCCTAAGGCAAAGTCGGTCGCATTCACATCAATCTTATAGGTTTCTGGCCGCTCTTGCTGAACCATCGCCAGTTCCAGCGATTGCGCGGCCAATACCTGACCTTTTTCACCCTCAATTTCCCACCGACCAGCGGTTAGTGTCAGTCGCTCTATTTCCAGTGCTAATCCGGCTTTCAGATACAATTCGGCCATCAAATCCTGGGCCTGAACCACAATGGTCTGATCATAGTAGGACAGGTAATGTGGCGTGTCCGCAAATCGCAGAACCTGTTGTCCGGGCCAATACGCCGGGCTGTCAAAGCTGATCCAATCGCCATGCCATGCTGCGCCTGAGACCGGATCAGCCAGCGCCGGGCTGTCCAGTGTCGTGATATGGCGCAGCGGATAGCCTTGTGTCTGAATGTCGGAAAACTCGGCTTGCCAGCCCTGTGTTGTACGCCCGTCAAACCAGCTGTCGATTCCCGTGCGCAGTGCATAACCGGCACCAAACCAGTAAAGCGACCACAGCACGGCCAAGGTCACTAAAACCTTAATCGTTCTCATAATTGCAACACCCTTTCCCCGGCCTGCCATTCGTGTTTATAGACTCCAACCGGCAAGGAGCAACATGATGACGATGTGGGTATTCGGATATGGGTCGCTGTTGTGGAACCCGGGGTTCGAAGTGGCGCAAAGCAAAGTGGCGACATTGGGCGATTATGCCCGGTCGTTCTGTATGCGTTCGATCCATCATCGCGGGTCAGTAACCGAACCCGGATTGGTTCTGGCGCTGGACGCTGTCAGCGGGGCCAGTTGCCGAGGGCTGGCGCTGGCCGTTGCTGCGGGCGATGAAGACCGCACGCTGGATTATTTGCGCGAACGGGAATTGATTTCTTCGGCCTATCTTGAACGCAACTTACAGATCGCGTTCGACGATGGGCAATCGGTCACTGCTGTCACCTACATTATTGATCCCGACCACGATCAGTATTGCGGTGGTCTGCCACTGGAAGAGCAGGCGAATATCATTGCCCATGCTGTTGGCGGGCGCGGGCCGAATACGGAATACTTGTTCAATACATCTTCGCATCTTAGCGAGATTGGGTTACACGACCCCGACCTTGATTGGTTGACCGCACGCGTGCGTAGCCTCGTGGCATAAAGCCTTGGCGTTACGAGTATATTTTCTATAGTCTGTCATTAGAGCAGACAGACTGTCAGGAGCTGAGCGCATGGCGCAGCCAGACCGCGAACCGACGCCGCAATTTTCGCAGCCGGTAAGTCAAATATTGGCGATGTTGATGGTGCTGGGCCTATCTGGCGCCGGCGTATTTTTGGCGTTGCCCCGGGTATTGCCGGTCTTTGAATCCAATCCCTATCTGAACGGATTTATCGTCGGAGTGTTTTTCATAGGTGTGTTGGCCTGTTTTGCACAGGTCATTCAGCTGATGCTGTCTGTCACCTGGATCGAACGCTTTACCAGCGGCGAAACTGAAGTTTCGGGAAATCCACCCAAGTTATTGGTGCCTCTGGCAGCACTTTTACGCTCGCATAGTGCGCGGATGCAGTTGAATTCATCGTCGACGCAATCAATCCTTGAATCAGTTGCCACCCGCATTGATGAACAGCGTGAAATTACCCGTTATCTGGTTAACTTACTGATATTTCTTGGCCTTTTGGGTACGTTTTATGGACTGGCCACAACCGTTCCTGAGATGGTCAAAACAATTGGCAATCTGGCTCCGCAACCCGGTGAGGATGGAATCGCGGTGTTCGGGCGTCTGATGGAAGGGCTTCAATCGCAATTGGGCGGTATGGGCGTTGCCTTTGCATCGTCCTTGCTGGGGCTTGCGGGTTCTCTGATCGTTGGTTTGCTGGAATTGTTCGCGGGTCGTGGTCAAAACCGGTTCTACGGTGAACTGGAAGGCTGGCTTTCGACCATCACCAAGGTCAGTTTTTCATTTGGCGAAGAGGGTACAACTGACACCAGCGGCGTGGCGGCGGCGCTTAATCACATGTCCCAACAGATGGAAACCTTGCAAGAGGTCTTTACGGCCTCGGACGTCAGCCGTTCGATTGTGGATCAGCGGTTGGGCGAACTGGTTGATGCTATTGGCCGCATGAACACACGCCTAGAGCAGGCCGATACTGGCGGTGCTGCTCTGGATCGGATTGCGCAAGGGCAGGAACAGCTGATCGAAGTGTTCCGGGAACAGGGTCCGGGCGAAGGCATGGATGCCGAAAGCCGGATGCGTTTGCGGTCTATTGATGTGCAGATGCTGCGTATCCTTGAAGAGATTTCCGCGGGTCGACAAGAAAGCATGCTTGAACTGCGCAAAGATATTGATCAGGTGGTCAATGCGGTGTCGAGTTTACAATTTGGGCAAAGGCGTCGACGTACCAAGCCACAAAGTGAAGGCGGGGAGGGCTAGTTCATGGCCTTGTCGCGCCGTACAGGTCAGCGATTTCAATCGTCCATCTGGCCGGGGTTCGTTGATGCGATGACCGGTCTTTTGCTGGTGATGATGTTTTTGCTGACCATCTTTATGGTGGTGCAATTCACCCTGCGTGAAACCATTTCCGGACAAGAAAACGAACTGGACGTGCTGTCCTCAGAAGTCAGCGCGCTGGCTGCGGCTTTGGGGTTGGAAGAGCGGCGTGGCAACCAGCTTGAGGCGCGGATGGGCGCGTTGACTGCCACGCTGAACCAAAGCCAGACCGATCTGGATACCGCACAGGCCAATCTGGAAACGCAGTCGGCTCTGATCCTTTCGCTGACGTCGCAGCGGGATCGCCAGATTGATGAGCTGGCGAAGGCGCAAACCCAGATCACCGGTTTTGAGGCGCAGGTTGCCAGCCTTCTGGCCGACCGCGACCGCGCTTTGGGGGTGGTGGCCGACCTCACGCAGGAACGTGCCAAATTGCAGGCGGATCAGGCAGCACTTTTGTCTGAACAAGAGGCGCTAAATCTGGCGCTGGCGCAAAGCCGCGATGAAATCGACCAACAAGTCGAGGCCGCCCGCCTTGCCGCTGCCCGACGCGAAGCACTTGAGGTGCTGATCGCGGATCTACGCACTCAAGGGGCGCAAACAGTGGAACAATCGGCTGCGTTATCCGCCCAGGTTGAAACGCTTGAAACCCAACTTGGCGAAGAAGAGGCCGCGCGTCTGGTCGAGGCCGCGGCCGCACAAGCCCTGCGCGCCCGACTGCAAGGGGCAGATGCAGAATTGACGGCGATGACATTGGCGCTCGAAAAACAGCGGCAAGAGGCCGAAGACACTTTGACCTTGCTGGCCGCTGCTGACTCTGCGCGTGAAGGTCTGGATGCAAAACTGATCGACGCCCTAAATCGTATCGAAACTGCGCAGGCCCAGATCGGTGAACGGGACGAGTTGGCACAACGTTTGACTCGTGAACTGGCTCAGATGGAGACCGCACAAGTTGATGCCAGTACTGATCAGGAAACATTGCGCGCCAAGCTGATTGCGACGCTGGCCGCAGAGGAACAGGCGCGTCAGGAGATGACCGAACAGTTGAGCCTGGCTCAGCAACGCGAAGTTTTGCTGGCGGCTGCACGCAGGCAGTTGTCCGAAGAACAGGCCACCTCGAGCGAAGCACAGCGTCAGACGGCGTTGTTGAACCAGCAGATTGCGGCGTTACGCAGCCAGTTGGGCGGGCTTCAGGCGTTGTTGGACGATTCAAAAGAACGCGATGCGATTGCCAATATCCAACTGCAATCGCTGGGCTCTGATCTTAATACCGCCTTGGCCCGCGCGGCCTCAGAAGAACGCAAACGTCGCCTTTTGGAAGAGGCTGAACGCAAACGCGCCGAGGCCGAGAGCGTACGGCTTGAGGCCGAAACCGTTGAACTGCAGGCGCAAGCCAAAGACCTTGAGAAATACCGGTCCGAGTTTTTTGGGCGCCTGCGTGAAGTTTTGGGTCAAACCGAAGGCGTGAATATTCAGGGGGACCGGTTTGTTTTCTCATCCGAAGTGCTGTTCCCGACAGGAGGCGCCAATTTATCCGCCGAAGGTAAAGAAGAAATCGCCAAGATCGCTCTCATTTTAAAAAGTGTTATCAATGACATACCGCCAGAAATTGACTGGGTTATTCAGGTCGATGGCCATACCGACAGCCGCCCCGGCGCGGCAGGACGGTTTCGCAACAACTGGGAACTTAGTCAGGGACGGGCATTGTCGGTTGTGCAATACATGGCGGATGTTCTTGAGATACCGGCCAATCGGTTGTCCGCCAATGGCTTTGGTGAATTCCAACCGATCAACACAGACCAAACCCCCGAAGGTTACGCACAGAATCGACGGATTGAGCTGAAACTTACCGAAAAATAATCATCCAGCGGTGCTAAAACACGATCACGGGCCGCAAAAGATGCGGCGCGCGATCATTATAATTCTGTACAGTCCGGACGCCTTAACCTGCCGTCAGCAGAGGTGGTTTGTCCCCGGTGATCCGCGGTTTTTCAGGTCCATAGAATGTCAGGTCTATTTTGCCATCCTTAATGCCAACTTTGACAAGTCCACCTTTGGTCAGTTTGCCAAACAACAGTTCTTCGGCCAGAGGTTTTTTGATGTATTCCTGAATGACCCGGCCAAGTGGGCGCGCACCCATCGAACTGTCATAGCCTTTGTCCGCCAACCATTCGGCGGCGGGGTTGGTCAGTTCAATGGTTACATTGCGGTCCATCAACTGCGCCTCAAGCTGTAGAACGAATTTTTCGACAACTTGCAGAATGACATCTTTGGGCAGCGCATCAAACGAGATCACTGCATCCAGGCGATTGCGGAATTCGGGTGTGAACGTGCGTTCAATCGCGGCCAGATCTTCGCCTTCGCGGGTGTCACGACCAAAGCCGATGGCCGATTTAGCCAGTTCTGTGGCTCCGGCGTTCGACGTCATGATCAGGATCACATTGCGGAAATTCACCGTCCGGCCATTGTGGTCAGTCAGTTCTCCGTGATCCATCACCTGCAGCAGAATGTTATAAACATCCGGATGCGCCTTTTCCATTTCGTCCAGCAACAGCACACAATGCGGGTGCTGATCGACAC
>JAHRVZ010000032.1 GCA_019090405.1 Paracoccaceae bacterium | reverse complement strand
ATGCCGCTGGCGGCACCGGTGACGACGACGATTTTGTCTTTCAGCTGCATGTTGCGCCCCTTATGCCCACATATTTGAGCCACCACAGACCGTCAGCGCCTGACCCGTCATATAGCGGCTTGCGTCTGACGCCAGAAACGTGGCCACGCCTTTGAAATCATCAGGTTCACCCAGACGACGCAGGGGGATTTTGGTGTTGATGCGCTTTTCAGTCTCGGGATTGTCCCATAGTTCGCGGGCAAAATCAGTGCGAACTAAGCCCGGACATATAGCATTGCAACGAACACCACTTGGCCCAAATTCCTCAGCCAGATTGCGGACCAATCCAATCAAAGCCAGCTTGGACATCCCGTAGGTGCCCAACATCGCCGAGGATGAAAACGCCCCGATAGACGAGGTGAACATCATGGACCCACGTCCCTTTGCAATCATGTCCGGCACCGCCATTTTAGCAAGCCAAAGGTTGGACATCACATTGGTGTTCATGGTTTTCTGATAGGCTTCGTCGGAAATTTCCGAAGTCGGGCCATAATAGGGGTTCACACCAGCGTTTCCGACGACAATGTCAATTGGCCCGGCCCTGGAGCGGGCCGTATCCACCAATGTGTGTAGCTGCTCTTTGGAACCGACATTACAGGCCACCCCAATGGCGCGGTCTGCGCCTACGGTCTGGTTGATCTGGTCCGCGGCCTGGTCCAGCTGATCCTGTTTGCGTGACGATATCACCACCGTCGCGCCGTGATCCGCCAGTTCCGTTGCCATGGCGAGTCCCATGCCTTTGGACGCGCCGGTCAAAACTGCGACGCGACCAGTCAGGTCAAATAGTTTGCTCATGATTATGGTCCCTCAAAAATGCGACCGGGGGCGTGGGCCGCGACTCTGGCCTGTCGATCATTTGACGCCTCAAAATCGCGCACTTCGGCGCGTGCAATCACCTGATGGTGCACCTCGTCCGGGCCATCCGCAAAGCGCAAAGTGCGTTGCCCGGTATACATGCCCGACAATGGCGACCATTGGGAAATCCCTGTCGCACCATGTACTTGCATGGCTTGATCAATGATATCGCAGACCTGCTCGGGGACTTTGGCTTTGATCATCGACACCCAGATACGGGCCTCTTTGTTGCCCAGTACGTCCATCGCTTTGGCGGCTTTCAAGACCAGCAGGCGCATCGATTCAATTTCGATCCGAGCGCGGGAAATGGTTTCCATATTCTTGCCCAAATCTACGATCCGCTTGCCAAAAGCCTCGCGGGACACACCGCGTCCGATCATCAGATCCAACGCTTTTTCGGCCTGCCCAATTGAGCGCATGCAATGGTGAATACGGCCCGGTCCTAGGCGCACCTGAGAAATCTCAAAGCCACGGCCTTCACCCCAAAGCATGTTGGTGGCAGGCACGCGCACGTTGGTCATGCGAATATGCATATGCCCATGAGGTGCATCATCATGGCCAAAGACGCACATCGGCCCCAGAATTTCGACACCCGGTGTGTCCATCGGCACCAGAATTTGGCTTTGCTGACGGAAGGTTTCGGCATCCGGGCTGGTTTTAACCATGCAAATCATAATCTTACAACGAGGATCACCGGCACCTGAAATATAGTATTTCTCGCCATTTATGACCCATTCATCCCCGTCAAGAACCGCCGAAGTCGCAATGTTACGCGCATCAGACGATGCAACATCCGGTTCCGTCATCGCAAAGCACGACCGGATTTCACCTGCAAGCAGGGGTTTTAGCCACTGGTCCTTCTGCTCTTGGGTTCCGACGCGTTCCAGCACCTCCATATTGCCGGTATCTGGTGCCGAACAGTTCAGCGATTCCGGAGCCAGAGGGCTTTTGCCCAATTCGGCGGCAATATAGGCATAGTCCAGATTGGACAGACCTTCGCCTGTTTCGGCATTTGGTAAGAAAAAGTTCCACAACCCGGATTCTCGTGCCTTTGCCTTGGCGCCATCCAGCAATTCCAACTGCCCGGGTGCATGGGACCAGCGTTCGGCACGGCCTTCGCCCAAACGAAAGAACTCATCGGTGATTGGGTCGACGTTTTCTTTGATGTGACGGATCACGGCAGCATAAAGCGGTTTGGCCTTGTGCGACATTTCCAAATTGTTCATGTCAAATTGGCTATCATTTGTTCCCATGGTGGTCTCCTTGGTTTTATTGGCGGTGAGAGCAGGTGCAAGATTCAGCAACTGCTCCATTTTGGGGGTGTTCGCTGGCAAAAGCGTCAACGCCTTTTTGATATTCTGCAGATATTAGGGTCGTCATTTTTGATCCTTTTGGAATTGGTTCCGCGACGCAAGACAATTGATGCGCACAGTGCGCCGATCAATTTTGTCGGTTGCGACGCGGGGCAGGGGATTGCTTTGAAACCAAATGTGCTGCGGAATCTTGAAATGGGCAATCTGGCCTTTCAGGAATGTTAACAGATCTTCCGTTGTCAGCGTCATTTCCGACTTGAGTTGGATCAAAGCACCAACGATTTCTCCGAGACGTTCATCGGGAACCGAAAAAGCGCAGACTTCGGCCACCGCCGGATGATGGTGAATTGCGCCTTCAACATCCAGACAGGCAATGTTTTCACCGCCGCGAATAATGATATTTTTCTTGCGGTCAACAATGGTAACAAAACCGTCTTTGTCAATCATGCCAAGGTCTCCGCTGCGCAGCCAACCATCCTGAAATACCTCAACTGTTTCTTTGGGTTTATTGAGATAACACCGCATGTTACAGACGCTTTTTACAGTGATTTCACCGACGGCACCGGTTGGGACTTTGTGCCCGTCATCATCCAGAATTTTCAACTGCTGGATAGGTGGATAAAGCCTTCCAACGGCTCCTGGGCGCGCTTCGTATTCCGGGCCAGACATGCCAAAGCCCATGGCATTGGTTTCGGTCATTCCCCAACCCGT